>JAPVVU010000252.1 GCA_028571885.1 Gammaproteobacteria bacterium
AACTGACAGGCACCAGCGATAAGCTGAATGCTTTTATTGCATCATTTGACTGTGACAGTATTCTTGAAACAGTCCGTTCTGGCGTGATGGGTATTGCTCGCGGCAGTTCTGCACTGCATTTATAAATTCGGACTCTGATTTTAGATCGGGTCTCGGTACATGGCACGGTACAAACTGTGACCAGTAGCAATATATAAAACTAATTTTAAAACTAATTTTAAAAATAGTAGCTTACTGGTTGTGATGACTGGAAAGTTACATAAACGATATAAGGTTTGGATTAATGAACATATACTATGATAAAGATTGCGATCTTTCCATCATCAAAGGCATGAAAGTCACCATCGTTGGTTACGGTTCTCAAGGTCATGCACACGCTAACAATCTTAAAGATTCTGGTGTGGACGTAACGGTTGCATTACGTGAAGGTTCTGCTTCAGCTGCTAAAGCTGAAGCGGCCGGCCTGGTCGTTAAAAGTGCAGCAGATGCCGTAAAAGATGCTGATGTAGTTATGATTCTGACGCCAGATGAGTTCCAGTTTAAACTTTACAAAGATGATATTGAACCAAATATTAAGCAAGGTGCGACACTTGCTTTTGCTCATGGTTTTAGTATTCACTATAATCAGATCGTCCCACGTTCAGACTTAGACGTTATCATGATTGCGCCAAAAGCACCTGGTCATACTGTACGTTCTGAGTTTGTAAAAGGTGGCGGTATTCCTGATTTGATTGCTATATTCCAGGATGCTTCAGGTAAAGCTAAAGATGTTGCACTGTCATATGCCTCTGGTGTTGGTGGTGGTCGTACTGGTATTATCCAGACAACGTTCAAAGATGAAACTGAAACAGATTTATTTGGTGAGCAGGCAGTACTATGTGGTGGTGCGGTAGAACTGGTTAAAGCTGGTTTTGAAACACTGACTGAAGCAGGTTATGCACCAGAAATGGCTTATTTTGAGTGTCTTCATGAATTAAAATTGATTGTTGATTTAATGTATGAGGGTGGTATTGCCAACATGAACTACTCCATTTCTAATAATGCAGAATATGGTGAGTATGTGACTGGTGATAAAGTTATCAATGCTGAAAGTCGCAGAGCAATGAAAGAAGCATTGGATAATATTCAAAATGGTGAATATGCCAAGCGCTTTATTCTTGAAGGCCAGGCTAACTATCCCGAAATGACTGCACGCCGTCGTCTGAATGCTGCTCACCCAATTGAGCAAACAGGTGCAAAATTACGTTCCATGATGCCCTGGATTACTGAAAACGCTCTAGTTGATAAAGATAAGAACTAATTTTTAACTTCTTATAATCACGTGATTGTTTAAAAAAAGCCTGCTTTTAGCAGGCTTTTTTTTTCATTTCGCATAGATTGGGATTTTATATTTGAACAAGCTCGCAAAAGATTTATTTTTTGTGGATAATATGTAATTAACTAGAATTCAATTAATTAAAGAATAAAAACATGGATAATAATAAAATTTCAAATGAAGACGAGAACTCTAATCAGAGTGATGTTATTTCTGGTGGCTCTGGTTCTGCTGAGGGCTCGGGTTCAGCCGATGGCTCTAGTTCAGCTGATGGCTCTAGTTTAGCTAACGGCTCTCACCCTGCTAAAGGATCGTCAACAAGAAAAAGAGGAATTTATCTATTACCTAATTCATTAACGACAGGTGCTTTATTCGCTGGCTTTTATGCTGTGATTGCTGCCATGAATGGTCATTTTGAAGGTGCTTCACTGGCTATTTTTATTGCTATGATTCTTGATGGTCTTGATGGTCGAGTTGCTCGTATGACCAATACCCAAAGTGATTTTGGTGCTGAATATGACAGTTTATCTGATATGATTTCATTTGGAATTGCGCCTGCATTAATTATGTATACCTGGTCATTATCATCATTAGGAAAAATTGGCTGGATAGCTTCTTTTGTTTATGTTGTCGGCGCAGCCTTGCGTCTGGCGCGTTTTAATACACAATTAGGTCATGCAGATAAGCGCTATTTTCAAGGACTTGCCAGTCCTGCTGCTGCAGGTTTTCTAGTAGGCTTTGTCTGGCTCTGTGCAGAAAATGATATAGCGGGGCAAAGCCTGAGTTATCTGGTGTTGATATTTACTGTTGGTGTCGGCCTTTTGATGGTGAGCAATGTAAAATATCGTAGTTTCAAGGATCTTGATTTAAAAAATAAAGTGCCTTTTGTGACGATATTGATTATGGTTTTGATTTTTGTCTCAATCGTTTATCAACCACCATTAATACTGTTCACAATTTTTGCCTTATATACCTTTTCAGGATTAATAGGCTATCTGATACGGAAATTTAAAAAACTTAAGTAAAATTTACTTGCCTGAGATCATATAAGCGATGATTTCAAGGTGATAAATAGCTGTTCCGAAATAGTGTCCATTTTAGGCGCAAGAACCGTATATGAATATGTCAGTGGACACCTTTTAGGGATGGTTGGAAATTTATTTCCTTACAAGCCCTTATCCTAATGATTAGGAGCACTTATTTAGTACTAATATATGATAAAATAATACTTTAATTCGCTCTTAACTGGAACTGCGTAACATGTCTGATAAATTAATAATTTTTGATACTACCCTGCGTGATGGCGAGCAAAGTCCTGGTGCATCCATGACCAGAGAAGAAAAAATTCGCATCGCAAAAATCCTGGAGCGCATGAAAGTAGATATTATCGAAGCCGGTTTTCCAATTGCCAGTCCGGGTGATTTTGAAGCGGTTAAAGCGGTTGCCGACACCATTAAAGACAGTACTGTCTGTGGTTTAGCTCGTGCCCTGGATAAAGACATCGATCGTGCTGGAGAAGCTTTAAAAGGAGCTAATTCTTCCAGAATTCATACCTTTATTGCTACTTCACCTATACATATGGAAAAGAAGTTGCGAATGACTCCCGATCAGGTTGTTGAACAAGCCGTAACAGCTGTGAAAAGGGCTCGTCAGCATACTGATAATGTCGAATTTTCACCAGAAGATGCCGGTCGCTCTGAGCTTGATTTTTTATGTCGAATAATTGAAAAAGTCATTGATGCGGGTGCTACTACGATTAATATTCCTGATACGGTCGGCTATAATATTCCTCATCAGTTTGGTGCTTTATTACACAATTTATTAGAAAAGATACCCAATTCAGATAAAGCCATATTCTCTGTTCATTGCCATAACGATCTGGGGCTTGCTGTAGCAAACTCACTATCAGCTGTTTTAAATGGTGCTCGTCAGGTTGAATGTACTATCAATGGTCTTGGCGAACGTGCGGGTAATGCTTCTTTAGAAGAAGTTGTGATGGCCATTAGAACTCGTCAGGATGTTTTTAACTGTGATACCACCGTGGACACCACACAAATTGTTCCTGCTTCACGTTTGGTTGCCAGTATTACTGGCTTTCCTGTACAGCCGAATAAAGCAATAGTTGGCGCCAATGCCTTTGCTCACGAATCAGGGATCCATCAGGATGGTGTCTTAAAAAATCGTGAAACTTATGAGATTATGATGGCCGAAGATGTTGGCTGGACTGAAAACCATATTATTCTTGGTAAGCATTCCGGTCGAAGTGCCTTAAAGAGTCGCTTAAAAGATCTGGGTATTGAGTTTAAATCTGAAGAAAGTTTAAATCAGGCATTTGCACGATTTAAAGAACTGGCCGATAAAAAGCATGAAATTTTTGATGATGATCTGCAGGCACTGGTGTCAGAAACGACTTCATCTTTTAACGACGAACACATTAAATTAGTGTCCTTAAAAGTCTGTTCAGAAACAGGTGAAACACCTAATGCCAGTTTGATTTTAAGTGTTAATGGTGAAGAGAAAAAGGCAGATGCCGAAGGCAGCGGACCTGTTGATGCCGCCTTTAAAGCCATTGAGAAAATTATTAATAGTGAATCGGTATTAAAATTGTATTCGGTCAATAATATTACCAGTGGTACCGATGCACAGGGTGAAGTGACTGTTCGTCTGGAAAAATCAAAGCGGGTGGTTAATGGCCAGGGTGCAGATACTGATATTGTTATCGCTTCAGTTAAGTCCTATCTTAATGCCTTAAATAAATTTATTCTGGCAGATGAAAGGGCTCACCCACAGCTTTAATGAACTAAGCTGATTTTTCTTTTATCGGGCTAAAGGCTTATGGATAATCATTTAAGACAACAATATCTCGATGCCATCGGTATTCAGGTCTGGCAACTGAAGTCTGCTGTGGATAGCGATACGCCTGTTAGTTTAGATGAAGATGTGCATGAATTTATTTCAGAGCCTCAGCCGGTAGTTGAACATGAGCCTCAGTCGTTAGTTGAACAAAAGCCTCAGTCTGTAGTAGTCGAACAGGAAACTCAGCAAGTCTCACAGGAACCACCTTCATTTATAAGTAAGCCTGAACAACTTTCACAAGCACCTCAGCTATCTGAGCCAGTCTCTAATCTAAAAATCAAAGAACCAGTAGAGGCCAAATTAACGCCTGTAGAAAGAGTTGAGCCTGATTCAGAATTTGTGCAGACCATTAAAAACTGCCAACAATGTCCAGGCCGTCAAACCCGCCTTAATGCACTGGCCGGTCAGGGTAATAATAATGCCTCTGTTTTTGTTATCAGTGAAGCCCCCAATGCTGAGGAAGATCGTTTCGGGCATTATCTGAGTGAGCAATCAATGTCACTTTTTCAGTCTATGCTGCAGAGCATTAATTCTTATGATGACTATTTTTTTACCGGTATCATCAAATGTCATTCATTGACTGACTTTCTCATCAGCGAAGATGAAATAAATCATTGTGCATCTTTTCTACAGTCCCAGATTGAACAGACAAAGCCGTCAGTTTTGCTGGTATTAGGTGCAGCTCAGGCGCAAACAATGCTGCAAAGCAAACAAAGTTTTAATGAACTGCGCGGCAAGCTTTATCATATTAAAATAAACGACAGGGAATATCCTTTAGTGGTCAGCTATCACCCGGCCTATTTAATACGAAATCCAATCTATAAGAGAGAAGCACTTAAGGATTTAATCTTGATAAAAAGCCTGATTAAATGAGCCAGTCAAATTCAAATTCAAATTCAAATTTTAATAGTTTTATTCGTGATATGACTGAATATGATCTGCAGCCTGTCATG
>JAPVVU010000253.1 GCA_028571885.1 Gammaproteobacteria bacterium
TCGCCTTTTAAGTTTTTGGCAAATTTTTGTACTATCTGACGGCTTTGCTGCAGCATTTGATCCTGATTCTCCTGCGCGACTAATAAAGCGGGTGAGAGTAGAATTGATGATAAAACGAGAGACAGTCCGATTTTTTTCATTGAGATAACCTTTTTTATTGCTAGAGTAATGTTAAAATAACATGAGTTAGACAGCGTTGAAATTTGCTTCGTACTCTGATTGATGCGCTATTATCTGTGATATCTTAAGATCCAATCTGTGATTATTGTTACAGATACTGTCTATTGCTTTTAAGATGATATCTATTTCTAAATAGAAAAGTAAATGAGGTTTAAAATGAAAATTTGGGTAGACGCTGATGCATGCCCTGTGGTGGTTAAAGAGATCTTATTCAGAGCAGCTAAAAGGACTGAAATTTTAGTCACTCTGGTTGCTAATCAGCACATCAAAGTACCTCACTCTGATTTTATAAAATCAATTAAGGTCTCAGCAGGTTTCGATGTGGCTGACAACGAAATTGTGAAACGTGTTTCTGATGGCGATCTGGTGATCACCAGTGATATTCCGTTAGCCGCTGAGGTGATTGAGAAAGGGGGTCATGCGCTCAATCCCAGAGGTGAACTTTATTCAGCAAGTACCATCAAGTCTATACTCAATATGAGAGATTTTATGGATACTTTACGCGGCAGCGGCGTCCAGACCGGTGGACCGCCACCGCTGAGTCAAAGTGATCGACAAGCTTTTGCCAATCATCTTGATACATTTTTAACCCGGCATGCATAAAAATACCGGCCTAAAATAAACCCGTCCCTTGCCGTCCCCCTTACATCCCATTGCCAAATTTATCAGTCTGGGTAACGCCGCTTTCACGTACCTGCTTCAGCGCTTTAGCATATTCATTGAGAATATTTAGAGACCACTGCAGGCGCTCTCGAATATAGCTGTCAGAGCGTGCATCATTGTCCGCTTCATTTTTATTCAGAATTGATTCCACCTCACGAATTATGACATGTTCAGGAATATAACAAATCCGGCTGTTTTTATAACTGCTCATACGTAATTCGGCCACCGGATAACTGCCGCCAATACCCGATGAAACAGCAACAATCAAAGCGGGTTTATCAGCCAGTTCATTTTTACCAAACAGTAGAAAAAAGTTCTTCAGACCTGCCGGCACCTGACCATGCCACTCTGGTGTAATAATCACCAGCGCATCACAACTGCTCAGTTGTTCTCTTATGGGGGTTAAAATATCCAGCCATTTTTGCTCTCCGTCCCATACGCCTTCGTCCCAAAGAGGTAATGGATTCCCTTCCAGGCTAAAGAGCCATGTTTCCGTATCGGTGTTTTTATCCAGGGTTTCCTGTATGTGAGTTGCTACTTTTAAGCTTTGAGACTTTAATCGATGACTGCCGCTGATAATCGCTATTTTCATACTATCTTTCCTGATTTATTGGAGTTGTTGCTTCTTCATAAAAAGTTAATGGTTTAGTGATGGGTGCGGAGCAAACTTTATTCAAGCTTAATATTTCTTGATAATATTGAATAATCCCTGCATTTTCATAACCAATGTTTTATAATTATTAGTCTTTTATCAAATAATTGACGAATAATATGGTTCCAGTACTCTTTGATACCGACTTAAAAAGTCTGCCTTTAATCCATCGTGGAAAAGTCAGAGATATTTATGCTGTAGGCGATGATCATATGCTGATTGTTACAACTGACCGATTATCAGCATTTGACGTCATTTTACCAACAGCCATACCAGGTAAAGGCGCTATCCTCACCAGTGTGTCTAACTTCTGGTTTAAGTACTTTAGCAATACCATTCCTAATCAGGTTTCGGATATGTCATTAGCAGAAGCCATTCCTGATGCCAGTGAACGAGAATTAGTTGACGGCCGGGCAATTGTGGTCAAAAAACTCAAAGCTTTACCTATCGAAGCCATTGTACGCGGCTATATTATCGGCTCAGGCTGGAAAGATTATCAGGCCAATGGTTCCGTTTGTGGTATTGAATTACCTAAAGGTCTGCAGTTAGCTGATAAATTACCTGAAGCTATTTATACACCTTCCAGTAAAGCTGCAGTCGGTGAGCATGATGAAAATATTGATTATGATGCCACCGTTGCGCTTATCGGTGAAGAGCTGGCTCAACAAATTAAAGTCGTCAGTCTAAAACTTTATACCCAGGCTGCAAGTTATGCATTACCCCGGGGTATTATTATTGCTGACACTAAATTTGAATTTGGTGTGGACAGTGACAACCAACTGACTCTGATTGATGAAGCACTGACGCCTGACTCATCCCGCTTCTGGCTGGCAGATGCCTATCAGCCGGGTTCAAGCCCGCAAAGCTTTGATAAACAATATGTGCGCGACTATCTTGAAACCCTTGATTGGGATAAAACATCACCAGGCCCTGAATTGCCTGATGAAGTGGTACAAAATACTTCTGCTAAATATTCTGAAGCATTAGACAGACTGACACGTTAAGCCAGATATCTGTTTCAGATGATTTAAACGTTTGTAGAAAATAGATTAACAATACTTCAAATAACGTAACTATTCAGCGTATTATTTACAAAAAGCCTGTGGTTGCTTATTTTTCTGGCTTTGATTGTCTGAACGAAGTGAGTTCTCAAAGCCAGAAAAATGAGTGACCATAGGCTTAACACGGGTAATTAATAAATACACGCTTAATAATTACCAAATAACAATACATTCATTACAAAATACATAGTCGGAGACTAAGATGAATTTTGAGAAAATTGGTTTACAGGTACCTGAAATTTTATTGCCGAATAAAGACGTTGATTTACACAAATGGTCTGTTGTTGCTTGTGACCAATATACATCTCAGCCTGACTATTGGGCCGCATCAAAAGAAACAGCCGGTAATGAACCTACTACCCTCAATGTTATTTTTCCGGAAGTATTCCTTGAAGACAGTGACGGCGAGCAACGCATTAAAAACATCAATAGCAGTATGCAGCAATACCTTGATCAGGGTGTTCTGGTGCCGATGGGTGGTAAAGACGGAAGCAATAAAGGTTTTGTTCTGGTTGACAGAAAAACATCACAAGCACCTTCAAGAAAGGGGCTGGTAGTTGCTATCGATTTAGAACAATATGATTTTAACAAAGGTTCACAAACCTTAATTCGAGCCACTGAAGGCACTATTGTTGATCGTCTGCCACCCCGCATCAAGGTCAGACAGGATGCTGCAATTGAATTACCTCATATTATGGTCTTAATTGATGATCCTGAACGTACGGTTATTGAGCCTCTTTTTAATTCTAATCCTGCAGAACTCTATAACTTTGAATTAATGATGAATAGCGGTCACCTCAAAGGTTATGCCATTGATACACCGGAGTTAATTCAACAGGTTGCTGATGCGCTTGAAAATCTGGCATCACCTGATGTTTTTGCTAAAAAATACAATGCAAAAGGCAAAGATGTGCTTTTATACGCCATGGGTGATGGCAATCATTCTTTAGCCACTGCAAAAGCAATTTGGGAAAAAATAAAAGAAGATGCTGATGATCTACAAGCTGAAATGGATAATCCCGCACGATATGCATTAGTTGAACTGGTTAATATCCATGATGAAGGCCTGCAGTTTGAACCCATCCATCGTGTCATTTTTAATGTCAATCCAGAGCATCTGCTTAAAGCAATGCATTCTTATTTTTCTGGCAATTGCAGTGTTTGTCGCTGTGACAGCGAAGCAGAAATGAAAAAGCGGTCAGCCGAGGTCATGAATGTAGATAATGTGCATGTGATACCATTCAATGATGCCTCTGGTTATGGATATATTCAGATTGAAAATCCTGTTTTCACGTTGGAGCTGGCAACGATTGAATCATTTTTAAATGATTATCTGGAAGAAAATGGCGGCAAAGTGGACTTTATCCATGGTGATGATGTGGTTAATGAACTAGGCGTTAAAGAAGGTAATATGGGTTTCTTTTTCCCTCCTATCTCAAAGCATAGTTTGTTTAAAACAATCATTTTTGACGGTGCTCTGCCCAGAAAAACATTTTCTATGGGTGAAGCAGATGAAAAACGTTTTTACCTGGAAGCAAGAAAGATTAAATAGTGTTAAGTGTTAAGAAAAGGCTCGTACAAAATAGAGGTTTCCTGCATCCTCAATTATCAACTCTTTTGATTTTTCTTAACGCTTAGCACTTAACACTATTTCTTAGCACAATTTCAGACTGATAACATTCACTTCATGTTCATCAATTGTCCACTTAAGATCATAGTCATAAACTCTTGTGGAATAGTTTTTATCAATTTTTTTATAATAATAAGCGCGATGATCAAGGCTTAATAATTGTTCAATAAATTCTCTGATTTGCGGGTATTTTAATATGGCTTTTTCACAATCCTTTTCTGCTTCTTGTGAAAAGTAAACTTTTAATTTCTGTTCTTTGACTTGATCGGTAAAACCACCTTTCGCACCAGGAATACTATCGGTATACGGCACATAAGGCTTGATATCAATAATGGGGGTTTGATCCAGTAAATCGGCACCTTTGACATGAATAAAAAGTTTTCCGCCCTGCTGTTCTATTGAGTCCAGTTCAACCAGTGATAAGCCAATGGGATTAGGTCTAAAACTTGCTCGTGTTGCCAGGACACCAAAACGTTGTTTACCATCAAGCCTGGGTGGTTTTACTGTGGTATTCCAGCCTTTATCTACATGACGATGAAAAATAAAACTCAGCCAGAGATGAGAAAAATCCTCCAGACCTCGTGTTATTTCAATATCATTATACGGTGGTATGAGTTCAATCGATGCAGTGGAAGCTGTAACCAGCCGGGCCTGTCTGGGAATAGCAAACTTGTCTTTATAACAGGAATGGACGATGCCGATTGTTTCGAATGTAAACTGCCTACTCTTAGCTAAAACAATCAAGGTTTTGGCAATGCATTCGCCAGACGGCGTGTTTCCTGTAGTAATTCTACAGTGGAATTACCCAGACAGGTAAAATGCCCCATCTTTCGCCCGGCTCTTGCTTCTCTCTTACCGTATAAATGCAGTTTAACATTGGGGTTTGATAAAAGTTGTGCCCAATCAGGTTCA
>JAPVVU010000254.1 GCA_028571885.1 Gammaproteobacteria bacterium
AAATTCGACAAAAAAATGACTTTGAAATTGGTTTAATTATTGCATACATCTTTTAAGTAAGAGTTAAACAAGCACACTATAAAGAACAAATGAGTCCTCAAGGATAAAAAATGACACTACAAACGAGACAATTAAAACTGCTGAAAATTGATTATTCTCAATTAGTGTGGGCAATACTATTAATATCACTATTTTATACCAGTCCCCTGATTGCAAGTGAATATCATTCTCACGAACAGATCCGCAATACCGCAGTTGAATTTGTCCGCTCACAAATTCCTGAAGATATTTCAATAAAAAGTATTAACGCAGGAAAAATTGATTCCAGGATTAGATTCAAACAATGTTCACAAGCGCTTGAGGCCAGCTCAAGTATGAAAAAACAGATTGCAAAAAATTGGACTATTGGTGTCCGCTGCTATGGTGAAACACCCTGGAGTATTTATATCTCGGTAAAAGCCAAACTCACCCGAAAGATGCTGGTCAGTAAAACCACCATTACTCGTGGTGAAACAATCACTGCAGAGAAAGTAACACTTATGGAGCAGGAAATAACCAATCAAAATAAAAAATATTTTTCCGATATAACTAATATCACCGGTCGGGAAGCACGCAGGACAATTCGCCCCAACCGTGTTATTAACAGTTCAATGCTGCAAGAAGCATTATTAGTGCATAAAAAAGAATCTGTTTTAATTTATGCCCAAAACCAGAGAATCAAAATCAGTATGAAAGGCACTGCTCTTAAAAATGGGCGTTATAATGAAATGATAAAAGTGCGTAACAACAGTTCAAACAAGATTATTGAAGCAGTGGTAATAGACAGAGGAATTGTAGCAGTCAATTTCTAATAAAAACATTGAGTTGAATAACAATTATGGTTTTAATTAAATTTGCATAAAAGGCACTTTAAGCATGTTAAATAAATTTATTAAAGAGATTGAATTTTTATGTTAGAAAATGCTAAAGTTCCCCCACAAACGGCCGATAATATAGCCAAACGGGAGAGCATAAAATAATGCCAATAAATATCAGCAATATAACAACTCATGCAAAAAACAGTGCATCGCAAACTAACAGAGCAAATGAACAAAAGCAAGCCAATATTATTCAGGGCTCTGAAGATAAAGCAAACCAGTCATCTAAAGCGACGCTTGAACAGGATTCGGTTAATTTAACCAATTCAGCGATGCGCATAAAGTCATTAGAAGCTCAGGTTGCTCGCTTGCCGATAGTGGACACGCACAAGGTCGAGCAAATTAAAAATTCACTCAGTGACGGTACATTTGAATTTAATTCAGATCGCATTGCTGAGAAACTCATTAATTTTGAGAAAGACTTTCTTTAATAAATAAGCGCTTGATCAATATGAGTTTAACCAGTAATAGCCTTTCAAAAAAGCTATCTAGAGAAACAACAGGATAAGAAAATGAACCCGTTTTTATCAAGCCAGCCACCACCTCAAAGCTCAAAACAACAAGATGCCCCCGTAGAAAAAGAGCTAACCAGTATTCTGCAACAGGAGCAACAATGCCTGGAACAGGTTATTCAATTATTAAAAACAGAAAATTCAGCCATTTTAGAACGTGAAACAACGTCACTTGACAGTTTACTGGATAAAAAACTCATCCTGCTGAGTAAATTAGAGCAGCTGGACAAACAACGCCAGAATTTTTTCGAACAACAAACAGGCATTTCATATAAGCACTCTGATTTTTCTCACTTTATTAAGCAGCATCCTTCACAGAACATCCAGGATCTATGGCAAACGATTAAATTCAAACTGCCTGAATGCAAGAAACAAAATGAACTGAATGGCCGGATGATCACTGTTCGAAAGGAAAATACTGAGCAAATTTTACAGATATTATTAGGTCGTCCCCAAAATACACCACAAACCTATAGCCATTTAGGCCAAACCAGTTTACAAAAACGAAGTGCCCTGTACACTGCGGTCTGATGCCATGAAAGCGCCGGGTATTATAAAAGGTCGATACTTTGTCACTTTCTAATCACTTCTCTTTTCTTGGCTCTTCCCTCGATTCTTTATTTTCTCTGTGGAAGAAAAAGAGAAAAACGGTTCAACGCAGCGTCTTTGACACTGAAAAATCAATTGCACGACTGTTAAAACAACTGCAGCAGCATCTTGTCATTATGACTGCCAAATTCCCCTCGGATAAAGAAATATACAACACGGCCATAATTAAAGTTGATTATAAAAATAAACTATTTTATCTTGATGAGCTGATTCCTGATGCAGGTAATCAGCAAATAAAAAAACATAAAAAAATTTTTCTGCAAACACGTCTGGATGGTGCAATACTCACAGCAGAATGCACATTAAAAGAAACCGGTGAGGAAAAAGGCATCCGCCATTACATTATGCATTTTCCTGAACGTATGCGCTCAACCCAGCGCAGGGAAAGCTACCGGGTTAATATTCCATTAAGTCAACGTATTCAAGTTAACTTGCAAACTGAATCGGGTGCTTTTATTGCTGGATTTCTAAATGATATTTCTTTTGGCGGCATTTCCATCCGCCTGGAATCCGGCTATAATTTTGAGCTGAATGTCGATGAAATTGTGCCTTTTTTAACCATTCACCTTAAAGAAACTATTACCTGTGAAATGGAAGTTAAACGCATTTCCAGAACTCTGGGAAACACCATTATATCGGGTCATCTGGAAGAAATTTCTCCAGAACATCGACAGCACATTCAACGATTTATCACTCGCCTTGATCGTAAAAAACGCAAACTCAATAGAGAATGAGTTGATAGTTAATAACTTACCAGCTATTACTCCACTTTTATATTAAATATAAGCGTGTTTTATGCTATATTACCCATCGATATAAGCCCCCGTAGCTCAGCTGGATAGAGCGACCCCCTCCTAAGGGGTAGGCCGGACGTTCGAATCGTCTCGGGGGCACCATAATACTAAATACTGTTAAATCAATTACTTAAATTGTATATAAACTCATTTCCAGAGTTCTGATATAAAATTCAAGAGAGCAAATGATGCTGAAAATATTTTTAAACCACTTTAAAGCAGTACATTTTAACAAAACTTCAGTTATCCTGTTTATTGCAGCCTGTTTATTTACCCTGTCAGCGTGTTCACCTCATCCAGGTACAGGGAAATGGAAAGCTGACGCTAAAAATTCACTCAATATCAGCACGATTAATATTGCCTTTGAAGGAAATGCTGATTTTTATACCGATGGCCAGGAAGAGTCTATTCGTCGCTGTTTTTGGTCAGCCGTGGCTGAGCAAACAATGAGTATGCAATGTGTTTACTCTGAAGATGCAGAGCAGGAGGTGATCTATCAATTTGAGGTCACAGAAAAAGGACATGCAAAATTAAGCCAGGATGAACAACTCATTGGATTATTCACCCTGCAGGCGCCCGAAAAAGAAGCTTCATTTTTTTAACCCGCTGAATCACTTATTTTCATCTATATTAAGAGTTTTCTATGAACAAAAATTTACTTTTTATTTTTATCAGTATTATCGCCATAAGTTTTATTCTGGTCAGTACAGTAGAAGCAAAACGCTTTGGCGGCGGTTATTCTTTTGGCGGCAAAAAATCATACAGCTCGGCGTTTAAACAAAAGACGACCCAAAAGAAATCTTTCTCTCAACAAAAAGCCACCGCAACAAACCAGCAACGCAAACAACAACTTTCCAAGCGTGGCGGTCTCATGGGGATGCTTGGCGGGCTAGCATTAGGCGGCCTGTTAGGCGCCCTCTTTTTTGGCGGCGCATTTGAAAACTTTAATTTCTTTGACTTTTTAATCATTGGCGGGATTATCTGGGCAGTCGTGTGGTTTATGAAACGTAAAGCACTCACTCCGCGAGCAAACTCCGCAGCAGCGACTGGTGCTTACAACTTTGATATGGAACCTCAGGATGATAGTACTCAAGCTGGCAATTCTCATATTGGAAAGAATGTGACTCAAAATCAGTTCAAGCTGAGCTCGGACAAAGGTGATGCAGGCTTTTCTGATAGCTTTGCTGCGGGACAGAATAACGCTTCGTCATCAGACTCTTCCTCATCAAAACATAAGGATGCCAGCTTTGCAGAAAGCTTTGGTATGGATTTTGGTCATTCTCAGCAAACGGAGCATGCCACTGAGCCAAATACAGTGATTTTGCCTGAGTGGTTTAATCAGGAAGAATTTCTGGGCGGTGCTCGTTCTGCTTATACTCTTTTACAAGAGGCCTGGGATAGTGGTGATCTGGAAGCGATCAAGGGATTAACAACTGAGTCTGTTTATAATGAAATCACGCGTCAGTATTCAGCAGAACCATCACAGGGGAAAACACGTATTATTCAGCTGAATGCCGAGCTCATCGATTTCAAAGAACTCAAGGATCAGAGTGAAGCCTCTGTGCTATTTGATACTCTATTAGATGAAGCCGATGCAAGTACAAATGCTCAGGGACGTGCAACACAGGTTAGAGAACTCTGGCATTTTGTTCGAGGAAATGATAGTACTGAACCAACCTGGTATCTGGATGGCTTACAGCAGCTGGACTAATTATCTAAAGAAATAACAGAAAAACATTAGAGAATCAATATATTATAACAAGCAACTTGTTGTAAATTATAGTGATTACCCTATTGAATATAAGTGTATATTCTTGTTAATATGCCCCTACTGATTTTTATAATTCAACTTTATGCTGAACTTTGAATCAGTTATTTTTTTAAATTTTTTATAAACTAAAAGTGGGGATTTATTATGAATGTACTTGGAAAAATCTGTATCAACTGCACTGCCGCCGCCATTGCTTTAGTTTCATTGATTACAGCTGTAACACTAGTCTGGGTCGCATTAGTGTAAAAACACTTTGACGACTATCTCTCCCAATCACCGAAACACTCTAATGATTATCAAGAGTTATATCGTATGGTTATTGGGTGAAGGAGACTTCAATACTAAAGTACGACTTCAATTCTAAGCTACTATTTTAGGGTACTAGTAAACTGAGGTTAAAATCCAGTATTTCATATAGCAACACATTCTTATCAATATCCCACACTATATAAGCATTTTATAATCCCAT
>JAPVVU010000255.1 GCA_028571885.1 Gammaproteobacteria bacterium
ACTAAAACTACCACTGAAGGAAGCGCCACAACAAGCAGCACCTGTTCTTATAGAAAATACTATTGAAAGTAAACCAGCTGCAATTACAACACAAGCTCAGGTTATTGAAACGCCTGTCGCACCATCAGAATCACAGCCTGCTTCACAAGAAGTAGAAGTTAAACAGGAAGTTGTCTATGTTGCACAGCCTCTTGATCAATCGGAATGGCTGCAAACACAATCTGCTACTTTAAAAGCACATGAAATGTATTTGCAAAACCAGCAAGATTATTCTCATGGCTTTTTTGACATGATGCATCATCTGGTTGATGAATTTGGTACTCAAAATAAAGCAGTGCCAGAAACTATTACTCAGGGAATGTCTGATCTGCATCAATATCAGCAAGATACTCTTCGAGTTCATGAAAGCTATTTACAAAGTCAGATTGAATTTAATAAATCAACGCATCACTTGATGGGTGGCACACAAAGTTTATCGGCTGCACCTGTTTCAAAATCGCTTGTTGAAAAAACAGTTGCAAAAACAGTTGAGAAGCCTGTTGCTGCTAGTGAACCTGTTGCTGCGCCAGTGCAGACAGCACCAATTATAAAGCCGGCAACTCAACCAGCTGCTCCGGTACAAGCTGCGCCTGTTGTTGATAAAAGTGTTGCTAAACAAATTATTCAGACTGCGCCTCAAGTTTCGACTTCTCCTGCTCTTGATTCTCAAACCATCCAAAAAGGTATGCTTGAAATTGTTCAGGATAAAACAGGTTATCCGGTTGAAATGCTTGATTTGAATATGAATATGGAAGCTGATCTGGGCATTGACTCTATTAAGCGAGTTGAAATTCTTGGTGCCATGACTGCCAAGTTCCCTGAACTGCCGGAACTGGATCAAAATGATTTAGCTGAAATGCAGACTCTACTCGAGATTGTTCAGTATGTTGAAGAAAAAGCAGGTGCTACAGCGTCTTCAACAACAGTTACAACGTCTGTTGCCGCTTTATCAAGTGAGGGTGCAAGCACAAGTGTCGCGGCACCAGTTGCTTCAGGCATAAGTCTTAAGCAAATCCAGAAAGGTATGCTTGAAATTGTCAATGAAAAGACAGGTTACCCAGAAGAAATGCTGGACCTGAACATGAACATGGAAGCAGACCTGGGCATTGACTCCATTAAGCGTGTTGAAATTCTAGGCGCTATGACTGCCAAGTTCCCGGACTTACCGGAACTGGATCAAAATGACCTGGCAGAAATGCAGACTCTTTTAGAGATTGTTGAGTATGTCGAGAAAAAAGCGGGCGCAATGGCACCTGTTACAGCATCAGCTCCCGTGGTTTCTTCAGGTGTCAGCTCAGGTATTGACTCGGCTGCAATTCAAAAAGGCATGCTTGAAATCGTTAATGAAAAAACAGGTTACCCGGTTGAAATGCTGGATCTGAATATGAATATGGAAGCGGATCTGGGTATTGACTCCATTAAACGAGTTGAAATTCTGGGTGCCATGACCAGCAAGTTCCCTGATTTACCAGAACTGGATCAAAATGATTTGGCAGAAATGCAGACTCTTCTGGAAATTGTTGAATATGTTGAACAAAAAGCGGGTGCAATGGCACCTGCTGCGGCACCAGTACAAGCAGCTTCTTCTGCAGGCATTGACTCTGGTTTTAGTTCAGCTCAAATCCAGCAGGGCATGCTGGAAATTGTCAATGAAAAAACAGGTTATCCGGTTGAAATGCTGGATCTGAATATGAATATGGAAGCAGATCTGGGCATTGACTCCATTAAGCGAGTTGAAATCCTGGGTGCCATGACCACTAAGTTCCCTGATTTGCCGGAGCTGGATCAAAATGATTTAGCAGAAATGCAAACTCTGAAAGAAATTGTTGAGTATGTTGAAGCAAAATCAGGTGTTAGTGCTTCAGGTAATGACTCTATTGAAACAATTTCTGCATCAACAGTCATTGATGAAGAGGCGATACAACAGGGTATGCTTGAAATTGTTAATGAAAAAACAGGCTATCCTATTGAAATGCTTGATTTGAATATGGATATGGAAGCAGATTTAGGTATCGATTCCATTAAGCGAGTTGAAATACTCGGTGCGATGACGAATAAGTTCCCTGAGTTACCGGAGATGGATCAAAACGAACTTTCTGAAATGCGTACTCTTCTTGAAATTGTTAACTATGTTAAAAGTCTGATCCCTCAAGACAGCACGATAAGTAGAGCGCTTACTGAACAAACACCAACTTTATCAAATATATCGGCAAATCAGGATTCTTTTTCGACAACGGAGAGTGTTGTTGTAAAAAAGCACCTGCCTCGTCCTGATGTATTGGAGTCAGAAATCAGTATCACAGGTCGTACCTGTCTGATCACTGATAACGGCGAGAAAATTACCTATAACACGGCAAAGAACCTGCAAACGCTGGGTTGGAACGTTATTGTAATGCAGTTGCCGACATCATTGGTTGCCAAAGCCAGCAGTTTACCTAAGGGAGTTAAATCCGTTAAGTTAGCAAAAGCAACAGATGAAGAGTTAGGCAAGACACTGAATTCTATTACCAGCTCTCAGACTGTCCATGGTTTTATTCACCTGAGTGCTAAGCCTTCTGCAAAAGGCAGTAAGATTAAATTCAGCAAACGTGAGTCAACCGTACTTAAACTGGTTTTCTTTACGGCTAAGCATTTAAAAGAAGCTCTGACAACGAAACCAGCAGAAGGACGTAATTTCTTTATAAGTGTCTCTTATATGGATGGTGACATTGGTACGGGTGGTCTTAATAAATTTGAGTTAAACCAGGGTGGATTAAATGGTTTAATCAAGACGGTTAATCTGGAATGGGATGACGTCTTTTGTCGTGCGGTTGATTTTAACCCAGATATGGATGATACGAAAGGCGCTCAGATCCTTATAGATGAAGCCTTTGATCCTGATTTGTCTGTTGCTGAAGTAGGTTATTCCAGTAATGGTCGTATGACTCTGGTTGGTGAAGTCAGACCTCATACGCCAACTGAATCAGATAATAATAAAATTACTGACAAGTCTGTATTCCTTGTCAGTGGTGGTGCAAAAGGTGTAACAGCCGCTTGTATTATGCCATTGGCAGAAAAATACCATTGTCGCTTCATTCTTGCCGGTCGTGCTCCTTATACGGGTTCTGAGCCTGAATGGGCACAAGGCTGTACTGATGAGACAGAACTTAAACGCAAGATAATGGAAGCAATTAAGGCTGAAGGTGAAATGCCAACACCTGCGATTGTTAACAAACGTTTAAGAGCCATTAAATCTGAACGTGAAATCAGCAAAACTCTGAAGCAAATTGAAGCTGCTGGTGGTCAGGCTGAATACATCAGTGCTGATGTGACTAATAGTGATGCTCTTAAAGAAAAATCAGCTCCTGCAGTTAAGAAGTTGGGTAAAATCACTGGTCTGATTCATGGTGCAGGCGTTTTAGCTGATAAGCCAATTAATAAGAAAACAGAAGCTGATTTTAATGCCGTTCTTAATACTAAGATTGATGGCCTGGAGGCTATGTTATCTCTGGTCAATAAAGACACATTGGAATATCTGGTGCTATTTTCATCTGCAGCGGGTTTCTATGGTAATACAGGTCAATCAGATTATTCGGTTGCCAATGAAATCCTGAACAAAACAGCGTACCAGTTCAGAGCTTTCTATCCAAAATGTCATGTTGTCTCTTTTAACTGGGGACCATGGGATGGCGGTATGGTAACAGAAGAATTGAAACGTTACTTCAGAGAGCGTAATGTTGAGATTATTCCTATTGAAGAAGGTGTGGAAATCTTTGGTAATGAATTGCATCAGGATCGTGCTGAAACAATTCAATTATTAGTCGGTAGTTCCATGCGTGCTGATATTGATAAAACAGGTACACCTTTACGCTCATTTTTAATCAACACTGAATTGCTATTAGAAGATAATCCATTTTTGAAAGACCATATCATTGGTGGTAATCCAGTATTACCTTCAGCAACGGCACTTTCCTGGATGGCAAATATTTGTGAACGAATTAATCCTTCTCAGACTTTCTTTGAGTGTGATAATTTTCAGGTATTGAAGGGCATCGTCTTTGATAAAACTCAGGCTGATTCCTATCAGGTTGATGTCAAAGAACTTTCTAATGATGATAATATCAGTCGTCTCCAGGTGACTATCTCTTCGAAAAAAAGTGATGGAAAACCAGTCTGGCACTATAAAGCTGATATCCTGGTCGCCAAAGAAATTCCGGAAGTTCCCTTGTATACCCAGTCAGATTTAAATGAAACTCAAAGTACCACTGGGGAATCTTTGTATAGTGACGGTACACTTTTCCATGGCTCTTTATTTCAGGGTATTGAGAAAGTCATTAATACTTCAATGAAGAAATTAACCTTGTTGTGTAATCTGGATAAGATTAAGGATATAGAGCAGGGACAGTTTCCCATAAGCTCAATCAATCCTTTTGCAACTGACTTAATGTTTCAGGCTATGCTGGTCTGGGTGAGAGAACATCGTCACCTGGGTAGTCTGCCATTGAAGTTTTTGAAAGTGATGAGTTATAAAGCCATTCCAAATAAGGAAGACTTTTATATTTCACTGGATGTTGATTCAACGTCAGATACCAATATGAAAGCGGATGTGGTCATACATGATCAAAAAGGTAATATCTATTCAAGAGCCTTTGGTGCAGAAGTCACTGTAAGTGAAACTTTGAACGCAATATTCAAGCCAAAGAAATAATCTGAGTTTTACCTAATGTTGTAACTTGTTCTGCTTTTAGCCTCCCCCTTGCTTCGCCTCAGGGCGCCTACTTTTAGTAGAAGGGGGATTGAGGGGGTTGCGTAAAGCAATGACCTAATCTCCTCTATATCCAGGCAGTTATTTAACTCCTTTTCACATAATGCTTTGGTCTTAAAAATCCAAAGTGGAGATCTATTTAGATGGAAAAAATTGCGATTATTGGAACGGCTTGCCTATTTCCTGAGGCGGACACACCAGAAGCTTATTGGGAGAATCTGGTTGCCAATAAAGACTCACGTGTCTCTGCAGATGCAGAACA
>JAPVVU010000256.1 GCA_028571885.1 Gammaproteobacteria bacterium
CTATAGCGCTCAGATAAACTGATCCAGGTTTGCTCACATAAACTGATCCATTGGTTCACATCAATTTTTCAAATCAGGACAAATCAATCTATTTATATTGAGAGTTTTTGTCGTGGATAGTTCTTCTTCTGGGATCAGAAGAAGCAATTGAATTGAATGTTATTTATTCGAACCTGAACTTATCAGCAGGTCATTCCAATCATGTAATTCAGGTCTTAGTCTTGTTACAGTTGGATGTATTGAGATCATTTTTTCTGCCAGTCTGTCACCTGTTTCGTCCGCATCAAAACCGCAATAGATATCATATCCTTTTTCGATTAAATGACTTAACCACAGAGGATTTGGCGTAGCACCGGATGTCGATATGGTCATATAACAAGAATTCAGTAGTATACAGGACATAGAATCAATGGCTGATTCACATAGGATGATCTTTTTTGAACGAATACCTCCTTTGACATAAAATCCGCCGAGTTTTTTATCAGATCCCTTTGCCATCCCCTTCCAGCAGGAAGTTCCTGTACCTCTTAACTCAGCCCCTACGATGGTTTTTTCTTTTCCAAGTAGTAAAAACACAGCATTACCTCTTCTGTCCGCATAAATTTTACCCTTTTCAACCAGAGGATTGATCAGTGACAGTGGCAAACAGCGTAAGCTGGTGAGATAGTTAATTATTCGTGGTAAGTTTTTCTTGTTTCTGGCGGGTAATTGCAAACAGTCTGGCTGATGATGATGGCTTTCTGGTTTTGATTCAACAGGTGTTATCCGAAAATGCCTAGACAGATAGAGCACGGCTGTTTTAAACTCATATTGATGTAAATGCATGATCAGATCAATGGCTCCGCCACCACCAACATGCTGTTCCCAGTTCATGAATTTGTGTTGCGTTATTGACAGACTCCCTTGCTGGGTGTGCCATTTATTTTTGTCCAGCCGATCTTGTCTGGCTCCCACATGCAGTAATATTCTGTGTAATTCTATATTCCTGACCTGGTTGGCAATCTCCCTGATTTCATCGTAGCTATTGGTCATATCTATCCGCCTATTAACCGGAAAGATTTAATCAGTCGACGAGTTTCGCCCTTAAACTGATGCAGTTTTTCATATTGATCACATGAGAATTTTCCAATAAGCGATCAATCAGGGCTGCGGTCAATTGACTGTTTTTAAAAAATGAATCCCATTCACTGAATCCCAGGTTTGAAGTAATTAATGTGGTTTTATTCTTGTGTCTTTTATGCATCAGCGTAAAAAACTGCCCGACCTGTACCGGCTCCATTTCTACATAGCCAATCTCATCAATGTGAAGACAATCATAATTCGCATAGGCTCTTATGACTTTAGCTTCACTCAGATCACCCCTTGAACGATACAGCTCTTCAAGTAATTCAGAAAACAACACGGATCGCCCCGTATAACCACGATTAATTGCCTGGATAAGAAAGGCACTGGCCAGTCCTGTTTTTCCGACACCGGTTGGGCCTATCCAAATAATATTTTCATGACGGGTCATGTAATTGAATGAATCATAGATAGTCAGGATCTTTTTTTCAGCCAGCTTTTTCTGTTGCTCAAAGGGATACGTTTCTATCACTAAATGCTCCGGTATTTTGGCCTGTTTAAGCCGCCTGATCCTTGAGTTTTCTATTTTGGCTTTATATTCCTGCTCAATAACTTCGGTTAATAATTGAACGTAAGAGTATTTTTTCTCTTGTGCGACTTTCAGCAGATCGTCCCAACTGTTGAGCAAATAGCCCAGACGAAGATGTTTCAGCATTTTAGTCAAATCATCATTCATCGTGCTCATCTCCTGTATATTGATCATAAATGGATAAATCCACCTCATCCGTCAATGCACCTTCCAAATAGGCCTGGTTCTCCTGCAATTGCAAATCAGAATCAACGGTGGGCATATCATAGCCACTGTTAACTAACTGTAAGAGCGCAATACGTTCAACACTGCTGATGTCGGTGATCCGATATTTTAAAGCACGTTGTATCGTGTCAAGAAAGACGGGCAGTGCCAGCTTTTGATACAGTCTGAACAGTGAGCGAATGAAGGTATGTTTTGCTTTGCCCGTTCCCTGCAGTGACAAATTCAGATAAGCATTCACTGCTTCACTGATCTCCCGTAATTTCTTCTCCTCCTGCTGTGTTGGTTTTTTCCGGTATTTTGGCTGGTGCACGGGTTCAGGTTGACCCGGTGGTGAGATGCATTCATTTTTCACATCACTTCCAGGCAATTCATACTGTTGAAGAAGCTTCCTGGCACGATAGATTTTAATGTGATCGCCGTATTGCAAAACAATTACCTCATAACGTCCTTTTCCTGGCACCCAGTAAAAATTACCGTCAACGGCAACATAACCATACTGATCGATGTCTCTTTTAAGGAACAGATAAGGCGGCGTCACAAATGAAGGGATTGGTTTCAAATACGTTTTTTCATAATCAAATGCCTGTGCCGGTATTAAGCCCGTTTTACTCATAGGACGTAGAGTCATTTTTTGGGTTGCCCAGTCCAGGGCCTGCTGATTTAAATCGTCTATGCTGATAAAGTGTCTGCCAGGAAAAAAGTTGCTTTCCAGCGTATAAAAACTTCTTTCGTTACCGGCTTTTCGATTGGCATGACCAATGGCATGGCAATTAAATTCAAATCCGTACCGTTTCCCAAACTGCTCCATCTCAGGAGTGATAATGGCTTGTTTTCCCGTGCCTCGAAGTCGTGCCAGGTTGGTATTGTCAATAATGCAAACCGGTGCACAATACTGCCAGTAGCACAGTGCTTCATGAAAAAAGCACTTCATATCAAAACGCTTAAATGAGCGATAAAATTTTAAATAACGGATCTTTGAATAGCGGTAATAGAGCACACTGGCCTGGAGCCTGAGTTTGTTATCACCGATTAAGACATCAAAGGGTGAGGTATCATGCTGCATTTCTGCTCCCGGCTCATCCGCAACTCGATCACATCGTGGCTTTACGACACGTCTCAGTCCTAATTCACGGATCTTTCTTGTTAAGGTTGAATAAGCAATTTCGACGCCTTCTTCTTCAAGAAGAAGCTCATGAACTCGTTCCATCCAGCCATTACAACGGACATAGAGTTTCTTTATCAGTTCCTCATCGACTTTGATGGCATCCTTTCTCACGGTGTCAGGTGATTTAGGATCACCTTCCTGAGCAATGATCGCTTTTACCGTATTACGACTGATGCCAAAATCCCTGGCAATTTTGCGGGCACTCATTCCCTCGTTATGGAGGTAATAAATGGCCTTACGCTTGTCCGGTTCTATCATAAAATTCCTTCAGTGTTTGTGTGAGGAGCGTTTGTTTGCTTAAAATACCACCAGTTAATAAATTGGCCTGGGCAAAAAAAGCGGGACTGGTATAGTGTTTGTCATGAGTTGCCCGCATTACTTTTTGTATATATTTCTGCAGTATTTCCAAATCATTGAGCATTCTGCGCTCACGCTGATTACAGCCATCCTGATCTTTGGGTACCTCTTTGAGTCGCTCAAAGACCCAGTTGAGATTGTTATTATTGATCTGCTCTTTAAATTCATCAGGACCTTTAAAATAACTGTATGCCAATCGCTCTATATCACGAATACTGAGTTTTTTTCCTGAAACAGCCTCGACAAATTGTTCAATCTCCTTCTTACTGATGCCGTTTATACGTATAAACTGACGCAGGGTGTACATGTAGGAATAAGCGGGAAACTGATCATTAAATATTTTCTGCCGGATACTATCGCTCAGTTCATTACAAAGGTTGGTACGCACACTCACCCAGGATTTACTTCGAGCCAGTTTTGTGGCGATTTCACTGGTATTGAGTTTGAATACGGTTTTTAACTCATCGATTAACAGAGCCTGTTCTAAAATGGTCAGGGTTTTGGTATTGGAAATCCGCAGCAGCTCAATGATCCCAATGGCTTCATCCGTATCCAGACAGGTATAAGGAACCTGAGTCATTCCCAATTTAATGGCACATCGATAACGTTTGAAACCGTTGAGTAATATTCGTTTTTCATGACCACCGGTTCCTTCCAGAGCCTCTGTAATTCCGTGTTGTGAAATCGAAGCCAAAAGCTGAGCCTCGGAACGTTTGTTTTTAATCCGAAATTCTTCATAGCGACAATTCAGACTGGCTATTTCCACTGTTTTTTTCATCATCAGATCTCAGGGCGGTTTGAAATGGTAATAATCGATAACATACTCAATTTCTTTGCGTTTTCTAAGGCTGTGTTGTCTTGTTTTTTTATTCAGCAGGTCAAGAATTTGTTTATATGAGAGAAATTGCTGGTCGATAAGGTTAAAAAGACACTGAAGGTAGTGAAGCATTTTGCTGTCGGGATTGATTGCCTGGTTTTTGGCTGAGGTATTTTTTTCTGCACTGTGTTGTTCAATGGTGAGTTGTTCATCACTCACATTTTTGTTTTGAGAAGATGATGTACTTTGTTCTTCAGCATCCTGATTGGCCTCATTTCGAGCACTGGCATTGAGCTGTTTTTTCTTTTCTTTACCTTCCGGTGTTTGATAATAGGCAGCACTTCGTTTTGTGGATTCACTTTGTCTGTGAGCCTGACTACAGCCAAAGGGGCAGCCTAAATCAGTCCGACCGGCATTACAGGGATGAGCAATAAAAAAGATGTGGCAATGGGTACAGCGGGTTAGATACTGGTATAAATGGGACTTATCATGCAGAGTCGAGCGAAGGATAAAATAATAATGGTGTGTAATATCACGGACATCTGAAGACTTTCGATACCAGTCTGGAATAAATTTAAAGTAAGTTTGTAACTGGGTTATAAAAAAGCCAGATTCTCAGAAATCAGGCTGATGTTCTTATTCATTTATGTCAATTATATTAGTATCTCATGATATTTTTAAAGATAGTACCGGACGGGTAAAATTGCAATAAAGCGATCTTTTACTGCAGAATGGGGGAAAATGGGTGGATCAGTTTATGTAAGCAAACCTGGATCAGTTTATCTGAGCGCTATAGATCTTGAGGTAATAAGGATGC
>JAPVVU010000257.1 GCA_028571885.1 Gammaproteobacteria bacterium
GACAGCACAATGTCGGCGTCATAATGCGCTCATTAATGAACTTTTGAGTGCTTAAACTTAGAATAATTAGTTGAACCTGTTACGAGCCCCCCAAGCACTGAATCTTCATGACTTTTCAAAACATTTTGACTTCACCCTTAGGGTAACTACGAATAAAGCCCAAATAACTTGTAAAGCCATGAATCTCCAGCACTTGGAACTCTCTCACTACGGTTCAATTGCCGTTTCATTTTTGCTTGTACAGACTTCAGCGTTTTAGTACAATAGCTGGTTCTCTATAGCATATTTAACATCCTTATATGAATTATTTTTATATAAGCTAAAGATTCAGGGGTATAACACCAATGGCACGAGTGACAGTTGAAGATTGTCTTGATAATGTAGAAAATCGTTTTGAACTGGTAATGGTTGCAACCAAGCGTGCTCGCCAAATAGCCAATGGTCAGGAGCCTTTAGTCGACGACGAAAATGATAAGCCGACTGTCATTGCTTTAAGAGAGATCGCAGAGGGTAAAATAGGCCCGGAAATTTTAAATGAAGTGTCTGCCATGTCTCACATGGGAACTTCCCTTACCTCTGTGGAAGAAGCGGGTCAAGAGATGACTAGCGAAGAATAAGGTTTTGGGCTCAGGGCTGTTCTGTTTTTCGTTCAGTCTGCTTGCTGGCTCAAGGCTGCTTATTGGCTCAGGGCTGTTTACTAGCTCAAGGCTGTTATCAACTCAGTGTTTTCCATCTTTAAATATTGCCATTTTTAAATACCGAGGGTGGAGAGTGATTCTGAACTCCTATTTCCATCCGTTAAATTCTGACCGGGACTCTTCCTTTTGTTTCTAATCAGTGATCTATGTGCAATGCTGAATACTTATCTGGACGAAGACCAGGTCAGTGCAGTTTATCATGCCTATTTATTTGGTGCTGAAGCCCATGAAGGGCAAACACGGATGACGGGTGAACCTTATATTTATCATCCTATTGCCGTTGCCAGAATCCTGGCTGAGATGCGCATGGATGAAAAAGCACTGATTGCCGCTATTCTGCATGATGTCATCGAAGACACCAAAACCCATAAAGAACAGATTGCCAAACTATTTGGTCAGGAAGTAGCAGATATTGTTGATGGTGTGACAAAACTCGATCATATTCAATTTGATAACAAACAGGAAGCAAAAGCGGAAAGCTTTCGAAAAATGATTCTGGCCATGGTCAAGGATATTCGGGTTATCCTGATTAAACTGGCTGATCGACTGCATAATATGCGTACACTGGGTGTTATGAGACCCGAGAAAGCGCGACGTATTTCCGCTGAAACTCTGGAAGTTTATGCGCCGATTGCCAATCGTCTGGGCATGAATGTGCTTAGACATGAGCTGGAAGATCTGGGCTTTAAAGCCTATTATCCCATGCGTTATCGGGTTTTAAAAGAATCTATTATGAAGGTTCGGGGCAATCGCAAAACAATTGTCCAGAAAATTCAGGACGCGTTAGAAAATCGTCTGTCTCATGAGGGCATTGACTGTGATGTGCTGGGGCGGGAAAAGCATCTGTACAGCATCTACCGAAAAATGCAAAGTAAAAATCTGCCCTTTTCAGAAGTTTATGATGTTTATGCTTTTCGCATTGTAGTTGACAGTGTGGATAGCTGCTATCGTGCATTAGGTGCAGTACATGCTTTGTACAAACCTGTTCCTGGAAAATTCAAAGACTATATTGCCATTCCCAAGGTCAATGGTTATCAATCACTGCATACTATTTTATTCAGTCCTTTTGGTGTGCCGATTGAAGTTCAGCTGCGGACAATTGATATGCATCGAGTGGCAGAAAATGGTATTGCGGCACACTGGGGATATAAAGAAGGGGAGAATAATGGCGGTGTTATTGCTCAGGCTAAAGCCAGAGAATGGCTAAAAAGCTTACTGGAATTGCAGCAAAATGCCGGGGATTCTATTGAGTTTTTAGAAAGTGTCAAAGTCGATTTATTCCCCTCTGAAGTTTATGTCTTTACCCCCAATGGACAAATCATGGAGCTTCCAAGAGGAGCAACCATTGTTGATTTTGCCTATGCTGTACATACCGATGTAGGCAGTTCCTGTATCGCGGGTAAAATTAATCAGCAGCATGCCCCTTTGAGTACGCAGTTGAAAAATGGTCAAACCATCGAAATTATTACGGCGCCCGGTGCACAGCCAAATCCTTCCTGGCTTAACTTTGTTTTTACTGCCAAGGCGCGAGGCAATATTCGTAATATGCTGAAAAATCTGCATAGAGATGAATCTATTGCGCTGGGTACACGGCTGTTGAACAAATGTCTCGGCAACGTCAATATGTCTGTACAAGACTTATCTCAAAGTCGTATTGAACGGGTGATTAAGGATTATGAGCTCAAATCATTTGATGAATTATTAAATCAGGTTGGTTTGGGTAATCGGATACCTCAATTAGTGGTTCGACATTTATTACCAGAACAAAGTGATGCATTAGATAAATCCAGTAAAGACAGTGGCTTAGTGCTTAATATCAGGGGCACAGAAGGCATGATTGTCCACTACGGACGCTGTTGCCATCCTATTCCTGGTGATCCAATTGTAGGTTATATCAGTTCTGGACGCGGCATTGTTATTCATACCAAATCTTGCAAAAATGCCAAAGACGCTCAAAAACAGGTACAAAAATGGATTGATGTGGAATGGAGTGATGACATTAATGCTGAATTCAGTGTCACCTTACGAGTAGTCGTTGAACATCGCAAGGGTGTTCTGGCAACTATTGCCTCAGCAATAGCAGATTGTGAAGCGAACATTGAACATGTTGTAACAGCTGATCGGGAAGATCAGCTTTATTCTCTGGATTTCACCCTCTCTGTGCGTGACCGGACTCATCTGGCTGATATAATGCGCAGCCTGAGATTGTTGGGTATTGTTGCAACACTGACTCGATTATAAGTCTGCAGCTGCTTAGAATTGAACTGAGCAGCTGCATCATAGCACTACACCGAGAACTGCCCAACCAGACCCTGCAGTTCCGAGGCCATGCGTGCCAAATCATGACCTGCCTTGGAAGTCTGTTCGGCACCGATGGTATTCTGCTTTGCCATGTCATTGATGAGCACAACGTTGCGGTTCATATTTTCAGATACGGTGCTCTGTTCTTCTGCGGCGATAGCGATCTGGGTACTCATTTCATCGATTTTCGACACGGATTCTGCAATAGTTGTTAATGAAGAACCCGCCAGATTAGTCTGTTCGACAACCGAGCGGGTCTGCTCCTGGCTCTGAGTCATGGCCTGCACCGCATTTCGGGAACCGGACTGAAGCTTATCAATGATCTGATTGATCTCAGCTGCGGACTCCTGGGTTCGGCCTGCCAGTGTACGCACCTCGTCTGCTACCACGGCAAATCCACGACCCTGCTCACCGGCACGGGCCGCCTCAATCGCCGCATTCAATGCCAATAGATTGGTCTGTTCGGCAATGCCCTTGATGACATCCAGGAAAGTACTGATATTTTCGCTGTGCTGTTCTACCTGGCTGATAACATCGGCGGTGTTTTCGATCTGCGCAGCCAGTTGCTGAATCCCCTGCACTGCGTTTTCAACTATCTTCCGGCCATTCTCAGTTTCGCTATTAGCCCCATTTGCAGTGGCCGATGTTGTGTTGACGTTTATGGCCACCTCCTGAACGGCAGTAGCCATTTCATTCATCGCATTTGATATCTGCTCTGTCTCGAATTGCTGTTGCTGGATGTTTTCACTGGTCTGTGTTGTTATTACCGAGACTTCTTCTGCCGCTGTAGAGAGTTGCTCAGTGGTGGCATTGATCTGTGAGAGCATTCCCAGCAGGCGCTGATGCATTGTCTGCATCGACTGCTGCAGCTTGCCGATTTCATCCTGCCCATCGACTTCTGTTGTATGGGTAAGGTCCCCAGTGGCAATGACTTCGAGCCCATGGGCCGTTTTATCCAGGCGGTTCACGATATTGCGGGAGACAGTCCAGCTCACAAAGCCGCCGATAACCAGTGCCAGGAGCAGCAGGCCGCTCTGAATCCTGATGGCGGTTTTCTCATGCTCTGCGGCACGGCGTCCGGCCGCCTCAGTGAATTGCCCAATCTCGCTCAGCAGAGCTTCAAGTTCCTGTGTCAGTTGCTCCTCTTCGTGGACAATTTTTTCAGCTAATGCTGCGGCTTCCTGAGTCTTCCCTTCCGACAGCATGGCAAAGTTCTGCTGGGCATGATGTGCGAAATCGGCATGTTCTTTCTCGATCTTCTTTAACATCTGATCCACGTGCTCGAACTCTTTGGCATCTTCCTCACTATGGGCTCTGGCCATGGCTTCTTCTGCCAGCACTTCACCCGCATGCAGTTCCTCATCAACCTGCTTGTTGAGTTTATTGAATGAAGCAATCTCTGCCTTGAATTGAGCAGCAGCTTTGTCATCATGCTGCAGGCGATTTCCAAAGCGCAGGGCCCGTTCAAAATGAATGGCCTGCTCCAACTGGTGCTCTGTGATCGAAGTGAGGATCTCCGTTAACGGAATATCCTGTTCGGCAATGGCTTCAAGTTCACTGCCGATCTGATTCATTGCATATAATGCATAAACCGAACTGACGACAATCAGGGCCAGCAGGAACAGTGAGTTTCCGATGATCTTGACTTTGATTGATACATTGTTGAGCAAATTATTCATTACTGTTACCTTTAGTTCCCGAGCTTACAAGTAGATTGCTTTTATAATCGGCTGAAAAATGAAAGACTTTAATCATTAGCCTGATTTCAATTATGCTTTCATGGGCGATTAGAATTGATATTAATAATTTTTAAATATAGCATAAAACAAATTAATGACAGGTTATGAAGTACTAAAATTTTAGGGTTTGGGTTTTTATTGATTTTGATCAATAAAGAGCAGCAATAGTATCAAAACAAAGCAGGAAAGATATAGATTGAAAGTGTAGTCCATTGACTATTTTAATTATTTATATTTGTTAAAAATTACACTATATACTGGTTTTTAGTCTATTCTTAATAACAA
>JAPVVU010000258.1 GCA_028571885.1 Gammaproteobacteria bacterium
AAAGTCAAAATATAAGAGTAAAGCCGAAGCCTTAGTTCGAATGTTTTTTCTTTTGATGTTGCTCTTGCTCTTCCACATCAGTGAGAAACGTGATGCAGCCAGGAGGGTTGGAAGGTATGATTAGCCTTTCGGGGGTATTTCGAGGCAGGACGCCGAGGATAAGCGTCCCATGGATGGGCTTGAAGCGTCCCCAGAAAAGCCAACCATACCATCCAATCATCCATTTTTAGCACCACATTTCGAACGCCCCACCATTCTTTTCAAATGACAGCTCTGGTGGTTTTACTGCCACATGGAAAGTACGCACTTTTGTGATGAACCGGAATAATTATTTAGTTAACTTTTAATAATTCTATTTCAAAAATCAGCGTTGAGTTGGGCTCAATAATATTACCAACGGCACGGTTGCCATAAGCCAAATCTGAGGGAATAAATAATTGCCACTTATCACCAACATGCATTAATTGCAGGGCTTCAGTCCAGCCGGGTATTACCCCATTGACTGGAAAAGAGGTGGGTTTATTACGCGAGTAGGAACTATCAAATTCTGTGCCGTCAATGAGAGTGCCACGATAGTGAGTGGTAACTTCATCGGTTGCTTTAGGACTTGCGCCGGTACCGGAGTTGATCACTTTATATTGTAAACCACTCTTTAAAGTGACAACGCCTTCCTTGGTTTTATTTTCTGTGAGAAATGCATCGCCAAGCGCTTTGTTTTTGCTGGATGCTGCTTGCTGAGTTTGTTCCTGCTGTTTGATTAATTTGGCTTTGAAGGCATTCAAAGCTTCTGTCATCTCTTCTTGTGATAATGTTGACTGACCTTTTGAGCCATCTTTAATACCCTGAATGATACTCTCAATATCTAATTCAATTCCCTGCATCTTAAGGGATTGAATGAAATTTGAACCAATAGCATAAGCGGCTTTTTGCTCGACTGTTTGTGGTTGTGCCATAAGAATTGCTGGTGCTGCACAAGCACAAGCGAGAGTTAAGCCAAGTAGACTGCGCTTAATGGGTGACTTATTCATCATTTTTGTCAGGTGTCCTTTTTTAAATGAAAGCAGTTATATGTATTTGCCGATAATAAGATAGTTACAGGCAAATAGTCTAACATGAAACATTTAACAGGCAGCGAAAAAATAAGAATGTCGCAGTCTATTTTTTCAAATCTTCAAATAAGTTCACATATTTTTCATAACCCTGTTCGACTAATTCGGCCTGGGGCACAAATTGTAATGAAGCAGAATTAATACAATATCTTAAACCAGTTGGTTTTGGACCATCTGGAAAAACATGCCCTAAATGTGAATCAGCCTGCTTGCTGCGAACTTCAGTTCGGCTGTAAAACAAATGCTTGTCTGTTTTCTCGGTGAGAGCAATCGGCTCAATCGGTTGATAGAAACTGGGCCAGCCGGTTTTAGAATCGTATTTGTCCGTTGAACTAAATAAAGGCTCACCCGAAACAATGTCCACATAGATGCCGGGTTTTTTATTATCCCAATACTCATTCTGGAAAGGGCGTTCAGTTCCTTCCTTCTGGGTAACCTTGTATTGCAGCTCGGTTAATTTCTTTTTGAGCGCTTCATCGTCAGGTTTCATGTAGGTTCCTTTTGTATATGTAACAGGGGCTGATACCATTGTTTTTGCGTCAGTTGCTTTTTTTGCTGCTTTTTTATGTAAATCATCTCCCCAGAGTTTTTTCAGATATTGATCACGACCTGAACGGAAGCGGTAATACTTATAACGTATGGGGTTCTTTTTATAATAATCCTGATGATAGTCTTCAGCTTTGTAAAAGGCAGTAAATTTGGTCACTTCAGTTGCAATGGGTTTTGCATAGCGGCCGGATTGGACTAATTCATTGATGGCTTGCTCTGCCAGTGATTTTTCCTCTTCATCAGTATAGAAGATCACGGAGCGATAATGTTTACCGCGATCAACAAAAGAGCCTGTAGCATCAGTCGGATCAATTAAATACCAGAGTTCAGTTAAAAGTTCGTTATAGCTGATTTTGTCTGGATCATAGATAACTTCAACGGCTTCGACATGCTCTGTGGTACCCGATGCAACCTGACTATAACCTGGATTTTTAATTTTCCCACCACTATAGCCGGAAATGACCTCAATGACACCATCAAGCTTTTCATAATTTGACTCAACACACCAGAAACAGCCGCCGGCAAAATAGGCTTTTTTATAGGGCTCGTTTTGCTCAGCTGACACGGACATTGTTGAGTCTGCATTATTGGCAGAGACAGTTAAGGCAATCGTGAGTGCAATACCTGCAAGCGCTGCAAGCAGTATTTGAGGTGTTTTAAATAGTTTCATGGTACTTTCCAGTAATTGTTACTTATATTTATAGATTATGCTTGAAGTTCTTAATATGCTCAAGGCTGCTAATGGGCTCAAGGCTGTTATTCTACTTCAATGTTTAAATAGTATAAAACAATCAATTCTCAATTTGATCACTGAGTTATCACTTTTCTATCACAAAAAAGAGCTGTCACAAAAAGAGCTATCACAAAAGAGAGTTCTAACAGATCAGTCTATATGAGAGGCTTTCCAGCCTCACCAAGCAATGTTTGTAACTTTCTTTCCAGATTTTTAGCCTTAGGATCGCCTTGATGTGTTTCTCCAACATGACTATAAACAATTTTTCCCTGCTGGTTAACCAGGTAATAACTGGGCCAGTAACGATTATTTAAAGCTCGCCAATAACTGAAGTCATTATCAATCATAACAGGGTGGTGCAGTTTAAATTCTTTAACCTTTTTTTCAATATTAGAACGAATTTTCTCATGGTCAAATTCTGGAGTATGGACACCAATAATTTGTAGACCCTGCTGCTGATATTTTTTTTCCAGGGCATTCAGCCAGGGAAATGAGCGATAACAATTCCAGCAGTCAAACGTCCACATATCAATTAAAATGACTTTATCTTCGTTTAATAATGCCTCGACTGTCAAAGGCTTTGAGTTTATCCAGCTATCAGTCTGATGATGAGTAAATTCGGGTAAATTTTGTGGTTTTTTATGACTCTGTTGATTGTTCTCCTGATTAGAAATAGAGCTGTTACTAATCACTGCTGCTGAGAATAAAAGTGCTGATACAAAAGCAAACCATTTCATCTTGTTCTTCAAAATTGTTCTCCAAAAATAATCATTGTGCTGCAAAGTATTGCTGATAATTCTAAATATATTCTTTTAATAAAAAAATTATTATAAGTAGTTTCCGAAATATATTTATTATATTTACCTTCATATACTAAAACAGAATCCAATTGATACAGAAGGATTATAATGTGTTATCTGGGATACTCACTCCCGATAATATCCTCAAATGCGTAAAAAAAGGTGTTATTATTATGAATACAGTAAATAAACTCACTGGAACAGCACTTGCGGCTGCAGCGGCTGCGCTATTAATGACCGGCTGCAGCTCATCTTATGAGTCAACTGCAGCAACAACCGAAGCGATGGTTAAATGCAGTGGTATTAACGCCTGCAAGGGAACCTCTGCTTGTAAAACAGCCACCAATGCCTGTAAAGGGCAAAATAGCTGTAAAGGGCACGGTTGGATAAAGGCATCAGCAGAAGAATGTACTTCAAAAGGCGGCACTGTCTTAGGCTGATTTTTCTATTGAGAGTATAAGCTTGAAATGAATACTTATATATGAAAAAAAACGTCTTAATTATTGAAGATGATCTCGATATTGCTAACTTAATTAAGCTGCAATTAGTGGATCTGGGTTGTGATGTTGATATCTCTCATGATGGTCTGGAGGGCTTAAATTTATTTAAGACCCGGCAATATGCTTTAATTATTCTGGATATTATGTTGCCGGGGATGGATGGCCTGGATATTTGCAAAGCCATTCGTGCCACAGAGTCTTCAGTGCCTATTATGATGTTGACCGCCAAATCAACCGAATTAGACAGAGTGCTGGGTTTGGAACTGGGTGCCGATGATTATCTAACCAAACCTTTTAGTGTCCTGGAACTGGTTGCCAGGGTGAAGGCACTCTTTCGCCGGGAAGAGTTTCTTAGAGTCGAGCTTGACCGTGTTGAGGCTGCTCAAACCAATGATAAGCTATACAATGATATTCAAATTACAGTGGGGGAAATAACGATCAATCTGCGTTCCCGTACAGTGAATATAAGAGAAGCACTCATCAGTCTGACGGCTAAAGAGTTTGATCTGCTGACTTTTTTTGCTCAGCATCCTGGACAGGTTTTTACACGCACACAGCTGCTGGATAAAGTCTGGGGCTATGGGCACGATGGTTATGAGCATACCGTCAACTCACATATTAATCGTTTAAGAGCGAAAGTGGAAAGCAATCCAGCCAAACCCGACTATATTTTAACTGCCTGGGGTGTCGGCTATAAATTTGTTGAGAACTTATAATGCCTATATCTCTATTGGGTTCTCTTTATATCAGGCTAGCCAGTATTCTGGTGTTGATTATTTTAACCATGGGACTTGTTTATGGTTTTATCACCTATTCTGTGACCTATGATTATTTACAGGAAAGTACACAGCAGTTTAATCGTGAACTGGCGAAGAAGCTGGTGGGTGAACGTGCTATTGTGGTCAATGGTCAAATTAATCGGCAGGCATTAAAACAAACTTTCCATGACTATATGACGGTTAATCCTAATATTGAAATATATTTACTGGATCTCAAGGGTAAAATATTATCCTATTCTGCTGATCCGGGAAAAGTAAAGCGAGACTCAGTTTCCCTGGCACCGATTCAATCTTTTTTTCAGGGTAAGCTTGTACCTGGAGATGATCCCCGCAGTTTTACCATGAAAAAAGCGTTTTCGGTTACCTACGTCCCCTCTGAAGAAAAAGCGGAAGGTTATTTATATATTGTCCTGCGCGGGGAAGAATATGATCATGTTAATCAGGCATTACAGAACAATTATGTGATTCAATACAGTCTCATCTCATTATTAATCAGTCTGGCCATTGGCCTGCTGCTGGGCTTGCTGCTTTTTTATACCATCACTCGCCGGGT
>JAPVVU010000259.1 GCA_028571885.1 Gammaproteobacteria bacterium
CATATTGCCGGGTGTTCGACCCAGCATCAATTTTGCTTCTTCACCCACTGCAGCAACCATTTTTTCATTGGTTGAAGGATCTTGACGAATGGCAACAACAGAAGGTTCATTGAGAACAATCCCCTGTCCTGGGATGTAAATCAATGTATTGGCTGTTCCTAGATCAATTGAGAGATCATTAGAAAAAACACCACGTAAACGACCGAATCCAAACATAATTGGCGGGTTTCCCTTAATTTTTATGGTAACTTCAAAGCTGAGTTCAGAATCATTTCTGCCCAGTATTATCTCCAGTTTGCTTATTTTTTGCTTTAACTGGAAATTAAGTTGTTTAAAACATATGCCTGATGTCGAAGTTACTCAGCGTCAGTGAAGTATATTCAGCCGATCTGCAGTGAGATCTGACCTGTTTCAAGCATAGATCTAACTATTTTAGGAATTTTGTTAAAAAATGTCCAATTTTCATTTGTGAATGACTGATAAATTTTGAATATTTGTGGTAACTTATGCATCTTTAAACGATCTCAATGTGAAAATTAATCACATTTTATCGCGAAAACGATTTATTTTAGAAAACTTTGCAGGAGTTACTGATGTCCAGATTGGATAAAAGTGATGTTGAAAAAATAGCCTTTTTAGCAAGGCTTGGGGTTGATGAACAGGACATGCCTGAATATGCAGCCAACCTGTCCAATATTCTGGATATGGTTGAACAATTAAACTCAGTTGATACCGATGGCGTTAAACCCATGGCTCACCCCCTTGATGCGGTGCAGCGTCTACGTGCGGATGAAGTCACAGAAGTGAATGATCGGGAAAATTTACAGTCACATGCGCCGGAAACTGCTGAGGGCCTGTATCTGGTGCCTCGAGTTGTTGAATAAGCGTTGTCAAGTTAGCATTTATAGAAAGCGAAAAACAAAAGTGGAAAAGAAAGATGTATAACAAAACCATTGCTGAACTCAGCGCTGGACTTGAAGCCGGGGAGTTTTCAAGTGTTGAATTAACTCAGGTCTATCTGGATCGAATTAATTCTCTGGATGAGCAGTTAAACAGTTTTATTACGGTGACCCCCGAACGGGCACTGGAACAGGCAAAAAATGCAGATATACAGCGTGCGGCTGGCAATGCTGGTATTTTAAATGGTATTCCTCTGGCTCAAAAAGATATTTTTTGTACCAAAGATGTTAAGACATCTTGTGGTTCCAAAATGCTTGATCCGTTTATCTCCCCTTATAACGCAACCACGATCAATAAATTCAATGATTCCGGGGCAGTCATGCTGGGTAAAACCAATATGGATGAATTTGCCATGGGTTCGTCTAATGAAACTTCGTGGTATGGCCCGGTAAAAAATCCCTGGAAACAGGACGCAGTACCAGGCGGTTCGTCGGGTGGTTCTGCTGCTGCAGTCGCAGCTCGACTGGCGCCTGCCGCAACGGGCACCGATACGGGAGGTTCTATTCGTCAGCCGGCATCATTTTGCGGTATTACCGGTCTGAAGCCCACCTATGGTCGAGTGTCACGTTATGGCATGATTGCCTTTGCTTCCAGCCTGGATCAGGCGGGCCCTATGACTCGTACAGCAGAAGATGCAGCCCTGATGCTGAATGTAATGGCTGGTATGGATCCAAGAGATTCTACCAGTGTTGATGAAGCTGTACCTGACTACACCGCGAACCTGAATGACAGCATAGAAGGTCTGAAAATCGGCCTGCCCAAAGAATACTTCTCAGAGGGTCTGGACGATTCAGTAGCAAAGGTCATTGAATCAGCCGTCAAAGAATATGAAAAAATGGGTGCTGTGATAAAAGAAATCAGCCTGCCGACCAGTAATCTGGCTGTCCCCACTTATTATATTATTGCGCCATCGGAATGTTCTTCGAATTTGTCCCGTATGGATGGTGTTCGTTTTGGACATCGTTGTAAGGATCCTAAAGATCTCAATGATCTGTATATTCGTTCGCGTGGCGAGGGTTTCGGCCCGGAAGTAAAGCGTCGAATTTTAGTGGGAACCTATGCTTTATCTGAAGGTTTCTATGATGCTTATTATGTCAAGGCGCAGAAAACACGTCGTTTGATCGCAAATGATTTTAATCAGGCTTTTGACGATGTTGATGTGATTATGGGGCCGGCAGCGCCATCAACCGCTTTTAATATTGGTGAATTGACCGATGATCCCATTACCATGTATTTATCCGATATTTACACCATTGCTGTTAATTTAGCAGGCCTTCCCGGTATGTCGATTCCTGCGGGCTTTGCTAATGATATGCCTGTAGGACTGCAATTAATCGGTAAACATTTTGCTGAATCAAAATTACTGAATGTCGCACACCAGTTTCAAAAAGAAACAGACTGGCACTTGAAAGCGCCTGCATCTTTTAAATAAAAGAACAATCTGAGAGGTTAACAAATATTATGCAATGGGAAGTCGTTATTGGTTTGGAAATCCATGTTCAATTGTCCACCAAATCAAAAATATTTTCTGGTGCTTCAACAGCCTATGGTGCGGAGCCAAATACTCAGGCCTGTACCGTTGATTTAGGTTTGCCCGGTGTCCTGCCTGTTTTTAATGGCGAAGCGCTTAAAAAATCAGTGATGTTTGGTTTGGCCGTTGGTGCGCAAATCAATGAACGTTCTGTTTTTGACCGAAAAAATTATTTTTATCCCGACTCACCTAAAGCTTACCAGATCAGCCAATTGTATTATCCTGTCGTTGGTGAAGGCCATATTGATATTGTTCTGGAAGATGGTTCACAAAAACGCATCGGTGTGACCCGTGCGCATATGGAAGAAGATGCAGGTAAGTCTCTGCATGAGAACTTTCATAAGCAAACCGGCATTGATCTGAACCGGGCGGGTACACCGCTATTGGAAATTGTTTCAGAGCCGGACATGCGCAGTCCCAAAGAAGCTGTGGCCTATATGCGTAAAATTCATTCTATCGTCCGCTATCTGGGTATTTCAGATGGTAATATGCAGGAGGGCTCGTTTCGCTGTGATGCCAATGTCTCATTGCGTCCCAAAGGTCAGGAAGAATTCGGCACCCGTGCTGAATTAAAAAATATCAACTCTTTCCGTTTTGTCGAAAAAGCCATCAATGTAGAGATTGAACGCCAGATGGATATTCTTGAAAGTGGCGGTACCGTGACTCAGGAAACACGTCTGTATGATTCGGAAAAAAATGAAACACGTTCCATGCGCAGTAAAGAAGAAGCAAACGATTATCGCTACTTCCCCGATCCTGATTTATTGCCGATTGTTATTTCCGCAGAAGAAATTGAAGCTATCCGTAAAACGCTGCCTGAATTACCCGATGCTAAATGTGCCCGTTATATGGAACAACTGGGTCTGTCAGAAAAAGATGCCAGGGCATTGACGGTTGATAGAGATATGGCTGAATATTATGAACAGGTTCAGCAAGCGGTAGATGATGCCAAAATGGCTGCCAACTGGTTGCTGGGTGAGGTGTCTGCGATGAATAATAAAAATGGCCTGGAATTTAAAGACTGCCCTGTGAATGCAGTGCAATTAACGGGACTTTTAAAACGTGTCAAAGACAATACCATTTCTGGAAAAATTGCCAAAGAAGTTTTTGAAGCTATGTTTACTGGTGAAGGTTCTGGCGGTGAAGGCGATGCCGATACCATTATTGATAAAAAAGGCCTGAAACAAATCACGGATACAGGTGCAATTGAAGCTATTATTGATGAAGTCATTGCCAATAACCCCGGTCAGGTTGCTGAATTCCAATCAGGTAAAGATAAGCTGATTGGCTTCTTTGTCGGACAGGTAATGAAAGCATCAAAAGGCAAGGCGAATCCTGGCCAGGTAAATCAAATTCTAATGCAAAAGCTGCGTTCATGAAAGATTTTTGCATGGGAGTAATGTTATGAGTGCTTCTGAAAAAGACAAAATACGCCGTTTTTTATTTGATAAAGCTAATATTCGCGGTGAAATTACCAGCTTAAATGAAGTCTGGCAATTCATGCAGGCCAATCATGGTTATCCTGAAATAATCCGCCAGTATTTAGGGGAAGTTGTTGCGGCCTCAGTTTTATTGTCAGCGACGTTAAAGTTTGAAGGTTCAATGACGATTCAGGCCAGTGGTGACGGAGCACTGACACTAATGGTGGTCGAATGTCGAAATGATTTTGGTGTCCGTGGTGTGGCCAAATACCAGGAATCCCTGATCAATGAAATAGTTGATGAGATGTCTGATGAACCAGATATAAAAACACTTTTGGGTGATGGTACTTTAATCATTACTATTGAGCAGTCTAAAACTAAAGAACGCTATCAGGGTATAGTGGCTCTTGAAGGTAATAGTATTGCTGAATTTTTAGAAGGTTATCTGGAGCGTTCGGAGCAATTAGAAACACGTATTTTCCTGGCTTCAGATGAAAAGGCTGTGGGTGGTTTGCTATTACAGCAATTACCCGGTCAGAATGAAGATGACGACAGCTGGGAGCGTATTACTCATCTGGGCAGCACCATTAAACCTGAAGAACTGCTTGGCCTCGATTCGCAAGAAATACTGCATCGACTTTATCATGAAGAAGATATTCGCCTTTTTGAACAAGAAGCCATCTACTTTAAATGCACTTGCTCCAGAGACAAAGTAACCAACATGCTCCGCTCCATCGGTCACCAGGAAGCCAGTAACATTATAAAGGAACAGGGCAATATTTCAGTAGATTGTGAGTTTTGTGGTAAAGGTTATCAGTTTGATGAGATTGATATTGCCGGCATCTATAGTGAACATGCGCAGCCATCGGACCCTTCAACCAGGCACTAAATAACTGTTCCTAAAACTAATAAATTTAGTCACTATTCAGCGTATATTTCTTAATGATCACTGTTGAGCCCATGGTCACTTATTTTTCTGACGTTGCTTTCTGTTATGAGAAGCTGCTGCGCTCAGACAATCAAAGTCAGAAAAATAAGCAACCACAGGCTCTTTATAAATAATACGCTTCTAAGTTACAAAATTATAATTCTTTGTATTTTATATA
>JAPVVU010000260.1 GCA_028571885.1 Gammaproteobacteria bacterium
AACTTACAACTTACAACTCAATCATAGATTGTCGGAATAGGCTGGCGTTTATGTTCTGTTCTCACATAAATCTTAATTAGTTTTTCCTTTATTTCCTTATCAACCTCTCTGCCTTCCAGAAAATCATCAATTTGTTCATATTTAATGCCTAATGCTAATTCATCGGCCTTAGAAGGGGAGTGGCATTCCAGATCCGCTGTCGGTGTTTTTTCAATTAGAGCCTGAGGTGCCCCCAGTGTTTTGGCAATTTGTCTGATTTGGCGTTTGTTCAGGCCAAATAGCGGAGCCAGATCACAGGCGCCATCACCATATTTAGTAAAAAAACCAGTGACATTCTCAGCTGAATGATCCGTCCCGATAACCAGTCCGCCTAAGAGTCCTGCAATTTCAAACTGAATGATCATACGAGTTCTTGCTTTGACATTACCTTTTGCAAAATCAACAGCAAATTCAGATTGAGTTAGCTCTGGTTTATTAAAGAAGTTTTGTTCCTCAAGAGCTGCCAGAGATTCCCGATGAATTTCATCAGTACCAGGCTTAACATTAACAGCAAGACTTTGAGTGGGCTTAATAAAAGCCAGAGAAGTTTGTGCATCTTCTTCATCAGCTTGAATACCATAGGGTAAGCGTACGGCGACAAACTGGTATCTTGTTTCTTTTTCCTGCTCATTCAGCCGTTCTACGGCAAGCTGTGCCAGTCGACCGCAAGTTGTGGAATCAACACCTCCGCTAATACCTAAAATCAGATTTTTCAGCCCTGATTTTTTGAGTTGCGTTTGAATAAATTCAATGCGCCTGTGAATCTCAAACTCGGGATCAATTTCAGGTAGAACTTTCATTTCGCTAATAATAGTTTGTGCATCCAAAAGACTTTTCTCCATCACTGATGATTCTCGGTTTAAGTGGATAAATTTTATCACTGACCGGTGATGACTTACCACTTAAAACTTAACATGTCTCTCTGTCTATTCAAGTTGCTTGATTTAATGTAGTATATTGAAGTAATTATTTTGACACTGGGCATTTTTACAAAAAATTGCCATAAGGAAGCACACAAATGAAAAAAATTGAAGCGATTATTAAGCCATTTAAACTGGATGATGTCCGCGAAGCACTCTCTGAAATTGGTGTTACTGGCATGACCTCCACAGAAGTCAAAGGCTTTGGTCGTCAGAAAGGACATACTGAACTTTATCGCGGTGCAGAATATGTCATTGATTTCCTGCCAAAAGTTAAATTAGAAATTGTTGTTCAGGAAGAGATGCTGGAGCGTTCAATTGAAGTCATTACAGACGCAGCCAGAACAGGAAAAATTGGTGATGGAAAAATCTTTGTTTCTTCTGTAGAAAAAGTCATACGCATTCGGACCGGTGAAACAGATAAGGATGCCATCTAACGTTCAGAATTCAGCGCTAAGTGTTCAGTAAAAGAAACAAAACAAAGGCACTTTAGAATTTTGGGGCAGGACCAGATCTGGCTGTAGAGTTCGAGAAAAAGATTAGGCTGGATGTGTTTATTTGTATTAGTTCCGAATTTATATACTAAGTGCGACATCCGCTGGCTATTTCATATATTTTAAATCTAAACAATGATGGCTGGATTATAATTTAGTGCGATGCTGTTGTTTTATATCCAGGCTTATGTTTTTCTTTACACCAGCCTTCTCTGCAAATTCCAGCCACTTATCAACAGAAGTTATTACATCATTTATAATTTCTTCTGGTCTGGAGATACTAATAGATTTTCCAGTAGAAATTAATTCTTCTTTGGTGAAATGGTCACGTTTCCCATTGACACTCATTTGGTGTTGATTAGTCCACTTTCCAGCCGGATTGTGTGAATATGTCATATCATATGCAGGTGATAATTTCCATTTTCCATTAGTGTTCATCAGAAATGAAATATTTTTAGTGTGATCATCTTGATTGCGCGCAATAATATTGAACAACATTCGACGATATTGTTCAGTAGCTTCGGCCTTGCTCAGACGTAATTTACGCATAACTTCAAATGCTTGCTCATAACTATAAGCACCTGCCATATTAAAATCATAGTGCGCTATACCGCATAGCGATTGCATATGTTGTTTTCTTCCATTAGCACGGTCAAAGCGTTTAGTCATGAAATGAGCACGACCATTCTCTTCTAAAAGCTTGCATTGCGTCATGTCTATACCTGCATCTTTTGCCATAAGATAATATGCGTATTCAATACGGCCATATCCTCTCGGTTCACCTAACTCCAGATCCGTAACGCCATCGAATTTCAGTAGCCAATAATCATATCCTTTGGGTATATCAGCTTGACCAGACATTACTTTACCTTTGTCATTCATAGCAATAACAGCCTTTGGTCTGGCACCACCTGCTGATGTGCCAACACGTAAAATATCTAAAATTGCGTCAGCATTTTCATGAGCAGAGCTGCCGAGTTGAATGTTTAGTTCTTTGCGTTCATTCATGACTTCTTGAGCAAGTTTAACCAGTTCAGATATCTCTACTGAGACTGATTCATCATACTTTTCAATAACCGTCGGTGAAAACTCCAACGCTCCCATACCACGTTTACCTGTATAGCAAAGCCTCTCCACGGGGCTAAAGCTGGAACTATCTCGGCCATTACGCGCTAACCACGTATCAATGATGCTATTACCAAATTTGTCAGGTAAAACATCAGCCAACAGACCTGGCAGGCCTAAAAAAGTATCCTTGTTGAGCGATGAAAATGAGAACTTGCCGTCGCCCGTTCTGGCATCATTCAAACTCATCATGATAGGTGAGAGATCAAGACCCTTTTTGAGGAAGTCTTTATCATATTCAAAAATGCCATAATCACGATCATCCAGCCATGAAACTGCGCCAACAGTATCACCCCATAATTTCACAATGGCAGTATCAATCTTTTTTACCATTCCGGATCATCCTTTACCCGGGCTTTGAGACGTTCACCTGATGCCCTTTTGCGTACATGGCCTTGCATTTTGGCTAACTGCATTGGACTGATTGATATCTCAGGTATGAAGTTATCCAGATGATCTAGAGCTCCAAGTTCTCTTAAAACTGCGATGAGAGTTGAAAGTTTGCCGCGACCTGACTCAAGAGACTTAATGGAATTCAGTGATAATGTTGTCGCTTCAGCCAGTTCTTTCTGGGTAATGTTTTTACCCAGGCGAAGTGCTTTGATGCGATGACCAAGCTCTTTTTCTATGTATTTATCTGAAAGAGTATAAAAATCCATAACGGCCTCAAATAGGTCTGTAATCTGTCAATTTGCTGAATAAAAGCCCTTTATTAGTCTATTGTAGTTCCGTTGTAGATAATGTCAATGGATGGTTTTATAAAAGCCTTAAATTAGGCTCTAATCATTATATTTATGATCTAAGAGCCTTTTATAAGGCTGATATATGATTGGTGTACAGGTATAATAAATTAAAGATTTCAATGTGAATGAATCTAAGAGATAGGATAAAAAAAGGATGAGCTTGCCAGATTGACCCATCCTCTAGCTACGGTTCAACTGATTTGTTTAGGTTTAAAGACGTTTCTTTTATTATTTTCTTAACGCTTAACGCTGTCTTTAGCTTTACTCCGAAGGTTTTATCCAGTCGGGTATCCCGGGAATGACACCTTCCTCTTCGTAAAACACATCCTTATGGAATTTATACGCGTTTAAGTCATAAACGCGTTGAGCATCTTGTGCCAGACGAGGTTGGTCCAGCTTGTTGTATGCATCAACCATAATCAGCAGGGCTTCACTGATAGCAGGGGTTTGCTGATAATGTTCAACAACATAGGATGCCCGGTCGACTGCAGCAACATAGGCTTCTCTTCTCATATAATAATTAGCAACGTGCAGCTCGTGCTTGGCAACTTTGTTGCGCAGATAACGCATGCGCAGTACAGCGTCCTTTGAATATTTACTATTGGGAAATTTGCGGAGCAGTTCACCAAAATAATTAAATGATTCTAAAGAAGAATTTGGATCACGCTTAGATTCATCCTGAGGAAATATAAACTCAAAGACACTCTTTCGAGCAGGGAATGTAATGAGACCACGCAGGTAATAAGCATAATCGACATTAGCGTGTCGAGGATGTAATTTAATAAACCGATCGGCTGCTGCAATGGCTGATTCAGGCTCCTCAAACTTATAATAAGCATAAGCAGTTTCAAGCTGAGCTTGTTGTGCATAGGCTCCATGAGGGTAGCGGGCTTCCAGTTTCTCATATAATTCAATGGCTGACTTATATTCGCCTTCAGACAGATTTGCTTTGGCTTCAGCATATAACTTGCTGGCTGACCAACTTTTTGTTTTATCAGTTTCTTCTGGTAAGAAAGAGGAAATAAATGAACAACCAGTGGAAAACAGACTGATAATAATAAGTAATATAAACAGGCGAAATTGGCTATTCTTTAGGTGAGACAGAGTATGAGACAGAACTAGAGACATGGTGCTACGCAATTCCTGATAATAATTTATTATGAAACGGCCTAGTATACTGGTTTTATGAGTAAATATCATTAAGAAAATAGGTTATACTTGCGCAGATGAACTCACAACAAAACGCTCAGCAAAGTGAGCAAAGACAATTCCAGATACCAATGGATGCCTATGGTCAACGCCTGGATCAAACCGTTGCGACTCTCTTGCCAGAATATTCCCGCTCTCGTCTGCAGCAGTGGATAAAACAGGGCAAAATACTTTTAAACGGAGAGCTGTGTAAGCCTAAAACTAAGGTCTATGGAGGCGAAACCCTGCTGGTAACAATCGAGCAGGAAGAGCAGGGAGAATGGCTTGCCGAACAAATTCCCCTGGATATTATTTTTGAAGATGAGAGTCTTCTGGTTATCAACAAGCCTGTTGGACTTGTGGTGCATCCGGCAGTAGGCAATCATACAGGGACTCTATTGAATGCCCTGCTTTATCACTGTCCGGAGCTGATCAATGTACCACGAGCCGGTATCGTGCATCGTCTTGATAAAGATACCTCAGGATTACTGGTTGTTGCCAGGAC
>JAPVVU010000261.1 GCA_028571885.1 Gammaproteobacteria bacterium
AAATATGAACCAGGAACACCTTGAAAAATTGATTTTAACAGGTTATAAACTGATTGCCCTGGAAACAGATTCACCAGAACAAACCATAAATGACTTTCGCCCCCTGGTCAGGGAAAGCAAAGCAATCTATCTGTGGGAAAAGAATACGGGTCTGAGCCGTATGGAAGCTTCACACATTAATATCCCAAACACTAAAACCCCTGAAATGGTTTTAAACCATATAAAGCAAAGTAAGCTGTACGGCATATATCTGCTGATTGGATTTAATAGCGATCTCGCAAAACCAGGCATACAGTCAACACTGCATCAAATTGCTGATGATACCAGCAGCAATAAAGTGATTATATTCATCGACAACAACTTTAACTATCCTCATAAACTCATGAGCAAGCTCCTGATAGCCCAGGAACCTGAAGTCAGAGCACGCACATCACTTGAGCAGATAGCTTAAGACGATTTAGATTCAGTTCAAAAAAAGATAAGCCTGTTTTAACACAAAAGTTTTAATACAAAAAAATTTTGTATTTATTCAGTGTATTTACAAGTAATAACCTTTACAGGTCTGCAGTCACTCGTTTTTCAGGCTTTGAAAACTCGCTGCGCTCAAACAGTTCAAAGCCTGAAAAACAAGCAACCACAGCCCTTTGTATATATCACGGTGAGTAGTTACAAAATTTTAACGACGTCTGGTTTGCGGCTTCTTTTTCTTTTGAGATTTTCTTCTATTATCAGGCATTACCAGACGCTTTTTATTTTTACCGCGCTGGGTACTGAGCGGGTTGATAATTCGACCACGATGATCCACTTTAGGTTTGTTAATATGCAGATCAACACTTTCATAGAGATCCATCATTTGCTTTTCATCTAAATCTTCCCAACGGCCCACTTTTTGTCCTCTGGGAAGTTGCACGGTGCCATAGCGTACTCGCTGCAACCGGCTTACAGTGATCCCCAAAGATTCCCACATGCGGCGAACTTCACGGTTACGACCTTCCTTCAAAGTGACATGATACCAATGGTTAGCACCTTGTCCGCCTTGATAACTGACTTTTTCAAAGTGTGCCATACCATCATCCAGGGCAACACCTTCTTTAAGCTGTTTAATATCATCATCAGTGACTTCACCCAGAACGCGCACGGCATACTCGCGAACAATTTCACTTGAGGGGTGCATCAATAAATTAGCTAATTCACCATCATTGGTCAGCAAAATCAAACCTGAAGTATTAATATCCAGGCGCCCAACGGAAATCCAGCGACCGACTTTAAGACTTGGCAAATCATCAAAAATTGTTTTGGAATGCTCTGGATCATTACGACTGCATATTTCACCCGGTGGTTTATGATAGGCAAGTACACGTTGTCTGGGTTTTTCCCAGGCAATAAATAATTCTTTATCGTCCAGAAAAATACGTTCTGAGCCATTCACTCTATCACCAAGCTGAGCAGTACGTTTGTCAATTTTAATTCTGCCCTGAGCAATCAAACGCTCGGTTTCGCGCCTGGAAGCATGACCAGAGCGGGCAATGACCTTTTGCAATTTTTCACCCTCTGGTCCCCACTCCTGCACCTCTTTTTCAGCTGCTTCCCTCTCTTCCTGCTCTATAAAATCTTCTTTAGAAGGCAACTCATCTTCCTTCTTGAAGATTCTGTCTGATTTGGGGGAGTTATAATAATTTGTCATTTTATGGCGTCTTTTTAAAATTAAATTGTACTGGATATTGTTATAGTTCAGATTATATCACCATTCCAATATTCAATCGCTGTTAAAAAGAAGAGTAGCAGGATACTACGGATATTATCTGGCCCTGCTAACAGTTTACAGAGTGAAATTACGATCAGGGAGTATTTCTTATTTTATAAGAATAGACATGAACAGAAGCTCAGATAAGATGCAAAAAAACAGCAACTTTTGGCTTAATAGCATACATGAAAAGCGATTTTATCCCTTATCACTCTCATCAGTTGAATCTTTCTCTTCATTTTTCTTCTCAATTGCATCGATTTGCTGATAAGTTTCTTTCAAGGCGCTTAATTCAGCATCAATATCAATACGTTCAGAAGGAGAAGCATCTTCATCGGGCGTTTCATTAGCGGCTTCATTTAAATTGTCATCCCTGTTTTCAACAAGGATTTCATCAAAGTCCTCACTCTGCTCAGAATCAACGGATAGCGTAATATTTAATTCAGAACTCTCACCTGCCTCATTGTCTGCCTCAGTTTTGCCTTGAACATCTTTATTTTGATCATCCTTATCTTGATCGTCCTCACTTTGATCACCCTCACCTTGATCACCCCCATTTAGTTCACCAAAGTCCAGTTCAGCATTAATGACATCCAGATCACGGATTTCAGATAATGCAGGGAGTTCATCCAGCTTTTTTAAACCAAAGTAATCTAAAAAAGTTTTGGTCGTTGCATACATAGCGGGTTTTCCTGGCACATCTCGATGACCAATTACACGCACCCACTCCCTCTCAACCAAGGTTCTCATTATCTGGCTGCTGACACTGACACCACGGATTTCTTCAATTTCACCCCGTGTAACGGGTTGACGATAAGCAACCAGAGCCAAAGTTTCCAATAAAGCGCGTGAATATTTTTGTGGTCTCTCTTCCCACAATCGGGACACCCAGGGAGCAACTGTCTGAGCGACCTGAAAACGAAAGCCACTGCTGACTTCGATCAGTTCAACCCCTCTGGACTGATAATCCTTCATTAATTGCTCAATTGCCTGTCGAATCATTTCCCTGTCTACTATTTCTGTTTCTGGAAAAAGCATCAGTATTTTATCGATAGAAATAGCCTTAGAAGCAGCCATAACAGCAGCCTCTACAATATTTTTAATTTTTTCAGATGAAAAAGGTTCAGGTGAATAAGCTGAAGCGGTTTGAACTGATTCATTTGCTTCTGCCATTGAAAGTTGTTGCAGTGATGCCAGTACGTCAGGATCTTCAATAACAGAGCCTTCAGCATGTTGAGAGCCTTCAGCGTGTTGAGAGCCTTCAGCGCTTTGAGAGCCTTCAGCCAATTGAGAGCCTTCAGCTATTTGAGAGTCTTCAGCTATTTGAGAGCCTTCAGCCGATTGAGAGTCATCAGTATTTTTAGAATCATCACTCATTTTACTTTCTCATTTTTAATAAAGATCCAGGCGCTTAAATCAAAGCTATTAAGTATCAAATGAACTGTCATTTATGGCAATTTCAGCAGCCTCTGCATCATCGCTGTCCAGGGCACTGCCAGACAGTGGTTTCACATGGATGGAACCATAGGTTTCAGTCTGAACAATTTCCAGCAATCTTTGCTTACTCAATTCTAAAATAGCCAGAAAAGTAACAACCACCCCTCCGCGCCCTTCTTCATAAGTAAACAAAGAGGTAAAACGGGTGAATCCCTGACGACTCACTCTTTCCAGAACAATACTCATTCTTTCTCTGACGGACAAAGTTTCCCGTACAATATCGTGATGAGTAAACATAGAGGCCCGCTGCATCACATCTTTTAAAGCCAGCATGAGTTCTTTCATACTGATATCAGGCTGTTGAGCTGGCGATGTATAATCAATATCAGTCGAAACAGAAAAAACATCGCGTCCCATTCGCGGCAATTCATCAATGTCCATGGCCGCTTTTTTAAAACGTTCATATTCTTGTAAACGACGAATAAGTTCTGCTCGCGGATCAGTTTCTTCATCCTCTAGTATTTCTAATCGAGGCAATAACATTCTGGATTTGATTTCTGCAAGCATAGCCGCCATAACGAGATATTCAGCGGCCAGTTCGAACTGAAAATCCTGCATCAAGTCAACATATTTAACATATTGTTCTGTGATTTCAGCAATAGGGATTTCCAGAATATCCAGATTTTGACGTTTAATGAGGTAAAGTAATAAATCCAGCGGACCTTCAAAGGCTTCGAGAAAAACTTCCAGGGCTTCGGGTGGAATATATAAATCTTTTGGCAGCTCAGTAACAGGAGTCCCTTGCACATAGGCAAAGGGCATCTCTTCCTGTTGAGGCGCCATCTCCTGCTGAGTATTTTCTGAAGGTGTGTTAGTCACTTTAAATCTCAATATGCCTCTACTCTCAATATATCCAATATCTTACAGCTCTCAATACATCACAGGTCTATCGATATTGAATGCCGATCGCCTGACGCACTTCATCCAATGTATCACTGGCTAAATCAGCTGCGAATTCACGTCCTTCTGCAACAATATTACGCACCATTGCACGATTTTGGCTGAATTCTTTAGCCCTTTCCTGAATAGGTTTTAATTCGCTCTGCACAGCATCAATAATAGGTTGTTTACATTCCAGACAGCCAATACCTGCTGTTTTACAACCTTCCTGTACCCAGGATTTAACATCATCAGCTGAATAAACTTTATGCAATTGCCAGACCGGACACTTTTCAGGATCACCGGGATCATTCAAACGAACGCGATTGGTATCCGTAGGCATTTTACGCAATTTTTCATCCACTGTTTCCATATCATCACGTAATGAAATGGTATTACCATAGGATTTGGACATTTTCTGGCCATCAAGCCCGGGCATTTTGGATGCGGGTGTCAGCAATGCCTGAGGCTCAGGTAGAATAATCTTGCCCGAGCCTTCAAGGTAACCAAACAGACGTTCTCTATCACCCATAGTGAGATTCTGCTGTCCTTCTAATAATGCTTTGGCTGTTTCCAGAGCTTCATGATCACCCTGTTCCTGGAATCGATTACGCAGCTGCTTATAAAGCTTGGCCTGTTTTTTACCCATTTTTTTAATTGAGCTTTCTGCTTTTTCTTCAAAGCCGGCTTCCCGACCATAAATATGGTTAAAACGACGGGCAACTTCACGAGTCAGTTCAACATGAGCCACCTGATCTTCACCAACGGGCACCAGTCCGGCACGATAAATAAGAATGTCAGCGCTTTGTAACAGGGGATATCCCAGGAAACCATAGGTTGATAAATCTTTTTCTTTGAGTTTTAACTGTTGATCTTTA
>JAPVVU010000262.1 GCA_028571885.1 Gammaproteobacteria bacterium
CTGCATCTCAGGCAATAGTACAAAACACGGTATTAAGTTCAACGGCTGCACCGGCTCCCGCTGCTGCAACTCGTGCTCGTCAAACTAACAGAGACGTGACCCGGCAATTATTCCCGACACAATACAATCAGCCCGCAGAAATTATCTATTCGGAAGCAGATTTGCGTGAATTCGCTTATGGCAAAATTGGCAAAGTGTTCGGACCGGACTATGACATTATTGACAGTTATTCCAGACGCGTCATGTTACCAATGGATCCTTATCTGTTAGTAACACGTGTCACCAAAATGGCAGCGAAAAAAGGCGAGTTTGTGCCTTCTAAAATGACCACGGAATATGATATTCCTCATAACGCCTGGTATTCAACTGATGGACAGATACCGACGTGTATCTGTATTGAATCCGGCCAGTGTGACTTATTATTAATCAGCTATATGGGCATTGATTTTGATAATAAAGGTCAATACATGTATCGTCTGCTGGATTGTACCTTAACTTTCCTTGATGATCAGCCTAAAGAAGGTCAAACACTGCGTTATGAGATATCAATCAATTCATTTGCACAACATAAAAATAATTTATTGTTCTTCTTTTCTTATGAGTGTTTTGTCGGCGATAAAATGATCCTTAAAATGGATAATGGCTGTGCTGGCTTCTTCTCTGATGAAGAACTTGCTGTGGGTAAAGGCGTTATTCGAACCAATGAAGAAATTGAATTACGTTCAAAAGTAATCAAATCATCATTTTCTCCAATATTACAATGTCAGAAAACAAGTTTTGATGAAAAAGATATGTTTTCATTGATGGAAGGTGATTTAGCCAGTTGTTATGCAAACCCGGCTTATGACAAACAAGGCAAAAACCCGTCACTGCATTTCCCATTAGAAAAGATTCTGATGCTGGATCGTATTACTTCTGTTGATCGCACAGGCGGTTTATGGGGACTGGGTCAAATCGAAGCAGAAAAAGAATTATCACCTGATGAATGGTACTTTACCAGCCATTTCCGTGATGATCCTGTACTTGCCGGTTCACTGATGTCTGAAGGCTGTGTGCAATTGCTGCAGTTCTTTATGTTATATCTTGGCATGCATACTAAAACGGAAGATGCCCGTTTTCAGACGATGCGTAATATACCTCAACCTATTCGTTGTCGTGGTCAGGCTTTACCAAAAGATCGTCTGATGACTTATCGTCTGGAAGTCACAGAACTTGGTCTGTCACCTAAGCCTTATGCGCGTGGTAATGTTGATATTATTATTGATGGCAAAATTGTTGTTGATTTCCGTGATGTCTGCCTTGAGTTAACTGAGAAAAGTGATGCAGAAAAGCAGTTACTGGCTTCAGCTCGCTCCGGCGTTCCAGTTGCAGCAGCACCACAAGTTCAGGTAGAAGCTAAAAAGACAGTCATGCCTAGTCTGAATAAAAAAGACAGTCGATTACCCGTTATGCCGCCGATTGAAGTCAAACCTGCATTAATCACAGAAGAACAAGTGGTTCATTTTGCCACAGGTGATATTGAGGCTTGTTTTGGTCCGGAATTCGCACTTTATAAACAGCCGCCGCCAACACCACAACACCCGGCCAGACGTCCTCCACGAACACCTAATGGCTATTTGCAGTTAATGCATCGTGTTATTGATGTTGATGGTAAGCGTCATGACTTTGAAAATACTGTTAAGTGTACAGCGGAATATGATGTTGTACCGGAAGTCTGGTTCTGCGCGGTCAATTCTCATCCAGCTTTTACACCTTATTCGATGTTAATGGAAATTGCCTTACAGCCAAATGGATTTATTACTTCATATATCGGTAGTACTTTGATGTACCCTGATACCAACTTATATTTCCGTAATCTGGATGGCACCGGTCGTTTAATTAAAGAAATTGATCTGCGTGGTAAAACGATTGTCAATAAAACCACAATGTATTCTACCTCTGCGGTAATGAATAATATTATTCAAAAATTTACTTTTGAACTGCTGGTTGATGGCGAAACCTTTTATGAAGGGGATGCTGTCTTTGGTTTCTTTAGTGCTGAATCTCTGTCTAACCAGGTGGGTATGGATAAAGGTAAGAAATTACTACCCTGGTATAAGGAAGAATCTATTACACAGGATAGATTAGTCACCTTTGAGCTGAAATCTGAACAGGCTCAACAAGCACTCTATGCGCCTAAAGATAATAAACCCTATTACCATCTTGCGGGGGGTGTTTTAGACTTTATAGATGAGAGCATTGTGGTTGCAGAGGGCGGTAAATTCAATAAGGGTTATGTGCATTCAATGAAAGTCATTGATCCGACGGACTGGTTCTATCCCTGCCACTTCTATAAAGATCCGGTTATGCCCGGCTCTCTGGGTGTTGAAGCCATGATTGAATCCATGCAGGTATTTGCCTTGCAGCAGGATCTTGGCAAAGACATGGTTAATCCTCGTTTTGGTCTGGTCGAAGATGAAGCCAAATGGACTTATCGCGGTCAAATAATTCCTGACAATGAGATAATGACTCTGGAAGTTCATATTAAAGAAATTAGAACATCAGCTGATCGAATTGATATTATTGCCGATGGTAATTTATGGAAAGACGGCTTGCGGATTTATTCTGTTGAAAGTATTGGGTTAAGTCTTCAGGAGGCTAAATAATATGCCTACTAACTCTATTCAAGATCAGGCACAGGCAAACAGATTACAAAGTGGTTTGAGTATTCAGGGTGTAGAAAATCTTCGTGCCTTAAATAAACCCTGTTATATCATTCAGGATAATGATCAGATCACCATTAACAATGAAGGCTGTGATGATGTATCAAAAATCACTGCTTATGTGCCGCCAATGGTGGCCGAGCAATTAGGCGATCCGGCATTTAAAGCTTTTTACGGTGTTAAATATGCCTATATGACGGGTGCAATGGCTAATGGCATTTCATCTGAAGAATTGGTTATCAGCCTTGGCCAGCAGAATATACTGGCTTCATTTGGTGCCGGTGGTCTTGATTTAAATCGTGTTGAATTAGCAATCCAGAAAATTCAAAAAGCTTTACCTGATGGTCCTTATGTTTTCAATTTTATTCATAATCCATCAGAGCCGGCTATTGAACAGGGTACCATCGATCTTTATCTGAAATATGGTGTTAATGTAATTGAAGCAGCCGCTTTCTTTAATTTAACACCTTCACTGGTATATTATCGTGCAAAAGGTCTGCAGCAGGATCAACAGGGTAATATTCAGATCAATAATAAAATCATTGCTAAAGTATCCAGAAGGGAAGTGGCCACTGTCTTTATGCAGCCCGCACCTGAAGATGTGCTTAACAAATTAATTGCTCAGGGCTTGCTGACACAGCAGGAAGCACAACTGGCGATGCAGGTGCCGATGGCCGATGATATTACAGTCGAAGCGGACTCTGGTGGTCACACTGATAATCGTCCTTTGACTGTTTTATTACCCTCGGTGATTGCCCTGCGTGATGATATTCAGGCACAACGGCAATACCCCGTTGAAATTCGTGTTGGCGCCGGTGGTGGCGTAGGTACTCCAGATGCGGCTCTGGCCTGTTATATGATGGGTGCTGCCTATGTGGTGACCGGTTCTGTCAATCAGAGCTGCGTGGAAGCAGGGGCTTCTGAGCATACTCGAAAGTTATTAGCACAGGCTGGTATGGCGGATGTGGTGATGGCTCCGGCATCAGATATGTTTGAACGTGGTATTAAACTCCAGGTATTGAAAAAGGGCACATTGTTTCCTATGCGTGCGCAAAAGTTATATGATCTGTATACCAACTATAATAGTTTATCTGAGATTCCAGCTGCGGAACTTGAGAAGCTGGAAAAACAGATCCTGCAAAATTCAGTGGATACCATCTGGCAGCAAACTGTTGAATTCTTCGAGAAGCGCGACCCCTCGGTAATTGAAAAGGCAAAAAACAATCCGAAAAAACAAATGGCACTGGTTTTTCGCTGGTATCTGGGACTGTCTTCTCGCTGGTCAAATGCCGGTGTTAAAGGACGTGAGTTTGATTATCAGATCTGGAGTGGTCCGGCAATGGGTGCATTTAATGATTGGGTTGCGTCAACGTATCTCAATGATTATAAAAATCGAAAAGTGGTGGATGTCGCTGAACACCTGATGTATGGCGCAGCCTATCAACATCGTATTCAGGTACTGAAAAGTCAGGGGCTTTATCTGCCGTCACAATATCAACGCTACATTCCTTCAGCACCCATTCATTAGTTTTTATAAGCCTCTTTCCTTATCGATGATGAGCCGGAAAGAGGTATTTTAAGACTTATATTTATTACTTTAGGTATCAAGCTATCAGCTTTTCTACTTTGCCATCAACCTTTAATTTACAAGACAATATAATTGATGTCTGGTTGTGTCAATTAAATGCTATTCAAGATAAAAACAGTCAGTTTCTTGCTCAGCTTTCTATGGAAGAAAAAACAAGAGCTGAACGTTTTAAATTCGATATTCATCGAAATCGTTTTATCGCATCACATGGCTTTGTGCGTTCGGTATTGGCAAAATATTTGAACATTGATGCCAATGAAATTGAATATATCAAAGGTGAGAAAGGCAAACCCTATCTTTCAGATTCTCTGGACTGCAACAATAATGGTTTACAGTTTAATCTCAGTCATACGCAGGATATTGCTATACTGGCTGTAACAAAAAATAGTGAAGTTGGCATTGATATTGAGCATAATGATCGTAAAACGGACTGGAAGGGCATTTGCAAACGATTTTTTACAGCGCCTGAACAAGATGCTCTTTTTTCATTAGATAAGGAGCAGCAGGAAATTGCTTTTTTTGATCTATGGACCAGAAAAGAAGCCTATATGAAGGTCCTCGGCACTGGATTATCACTTTCTCCGACTGAATTTACCCTGACTGTTTTTCCAGAAAAGCCTGCCTTAATTCAACATCACTCAACAAAATTTACATCACTTGAACATGTAGAGTTTATAAGTATTGATTTA
>JAPVVU010000263.1 GCA_028571885.1 Gammaproteobacteria bacterium
AACCAGCTATGGCTGACATGCTCAGAGCTGCCGCCGTTACTAATGCAATCGATGCAATTGTTTTTTTCATATTGAGTTCCTCAATGTTAATGTCGATATTTTTAAATTAATGTTAAATAAACAGAGTAAAAAATAATAGTCGATTTATTTTGCTGCTTGTTTCTTGCAGCTAAATTCAGTGCAGTTAAAATCAGTGCAGCTAATTTCAGGCTGCTTTTTTCTGAGCTTCTTCAGGGCTGACGACAACTTCCAGCATTTCCATCACATAGCGCCGATAAGAACTATCGGCAACTGTGTCCAGACGAGTTAAAAGTAATTCAGTACTTTTTTCGGTATCCAGCTTTTTCAATAATTTTGAAATACGTCTGGCTGACTGGCCTTCATCCGTGAGTGCTACATCAATAAATTGCTCAATGGCTCCAGTTTGCTGTAAATCGGTCAAAGCTTCAATAGCCGCCATAGAGACACTGTAGTTTTTATTGCTTAAACAGTCAAAAAGCGCAGCAATAACCTGTTCATTACTGATTTCATTCAACACCATATGTTCAGATTGCTGTTCTTCAGTCAAATTTGCTTTATTGTTAAGAATATAAACCAGGCCCTGGAGAGCATGCAGCTGCACCAGATACTCTTCATCGGGTAAATAGTCCAGTAAGTGTGGTAGTGCTGCACGGTTACCAGAATGAGCAATGGCATGGATACAGGCAATGCGCATATCAGAGTTTTTGCTATCCAGTAAAGTGACCAGTTTACCAAAAGTATTGTTTAAGCCGGGAACGAGTGGATTGTTTAAACTGATTTTTGAAAGTGATTCAGCGGCTTCCCTACGTAAGCCTTCATCATCATCGTTGAGGCATTCTGCTAAAGCATTAACAATTTCTTCATCATATTGTGTTTGAGTATTATCACAGAGTAGTCGGGCACAGATATGACGGGCATCGGCATAAGTATCAACCTTGTGTCGGATAATTTTTTTACCTTTGCTGAAATTGTTACGCATAATGGCAACAAACTCATCCATATCATCATCAAGAGCTTCTGAGATATAAGGTCCGGTTTCCTTATCATGTGACTTTTCTGCGGCGCTTTCAGGAATAATTGCCCGGGCACTTTCAACATTATCCATGGCAATCGCTTCTAAAGTTGACATGGCTGAATTAACAGGCTGATCTTCCTGTGAAGGGATCAGGTGGACATTGTTATCAATGTCTTTTTCTTCGAATTGCTGAATGATTGTTTCTGTGACACTGGCATTCTCTTCAGCACTATTATTACCAGAGTCAGAATCTGAACAAGCAGCACTTTGGGCACAACTATTACAATTAGATTCAGCTGGCTGTTCTCCGGCGGCGCAGGTTTCATCTTCTTTCTCCTGAAGATCAAATTGCTCACCTTTGAGAGTTGCCAATAGCATTGCCATAGGAGGCAGTCCATTTTCTGGCGACTCTGGTTCAAAGATGGATTCTAATAGGTCAGATGAATTTGAGAGAGCTAACAAAGCTTGTATTGCAGATGAACGAACAGCCTGTTCTTCATTGTGCAGCAGAGCTCTTAAGTTTAATAAGGCTGCTTGTTTTTCAGCTGCATCAGTTATCGTATTGACAGTATGACCCAGAGCAAGAATTGCTTCTTTTCTGACCCAGGCTGAATGCTCATCTGATGAAGCAAGTTTGAATAAGAGAGTAACACTTTGCGGCTTACAAGTGATAGCGGCTAATTGCGCGGCTTGTGCCAGCACATTATTATTGTCTGACTCAAGGCAATGAAGAATTAATTGCTGGTTCTCTTCGGAAAGTGTATCGACAATTGAGCTCATTTTATGTTGTTCTTGAAAAAATGCTAATACCGCTGCTTGAAGAGTAGCATCCTGCTCATTTAACATGGCTGCAATCTGGTTAAAATCAAACATCTCATTAGTTTGTGATTCTGTAGCCAAATCCTGAAGAACCTGCAGGGCTGCGCGTTTTACGTTAGCTGCCGGATCTCTCAAACTCAATACAATTGCTTTAATATAGGAAGTTGCTTTACGTTTCCCCAATGCATAAATTACATTTTCTCGTGTATCCGCGGATTCGCTGATAAGGGCACGACCTAATGCCTGCAGTGTTGTTTTACTCTGTGAGAAACCCAATGCCGTTGCAGTACGGCGCTGTTGAATCTCACTACTATTAGTTTTAGAAGCATCAGTTTTAGCACCATTAGTTTTAGACGCATCATTTTTAGAACCATTAAGACGATTAATCAGGTACTCGTCAGCATCAATGTCGTCCAGTTTGGCAATAGATTTAAGAATGATGGCTTCAATATCCTGACTGAAATCATCTTCCAGTACATTTTTTAGCACAGGAAATGCTTTTTTTACTTTCATCTCTCCCAGGATAACAATAGCCTTTTCCTGAAGATCCCACCAGCTGTCCCAGTCTTCATTTTGATCAAAGTTCATTTCTTCCGGACGTTCTTCTGCCAGTTTCAGCAACGTATCAATCGCATCTTCACTTTGAAAATGGGCCAGTGACTCAGTAACAGCCAGCTTGACATCACTATCGGGATCCTTTTCAAGTGATTCAAGTAAGACGGGTAAAGCAGACGGTTCTTTAATTTTTCCTAATGCACTGATTGCATCAATACAGACATCAATGTCCTCATCTCTTATGCGTTCCAGCAAAGCTTTTGTGGCTTCTTTTATTTTGAGATTGCCCAGGGTTTTTGCTGCATAACATCTATCCACTTCATTACCATTTTCAAGGTAGTTCAGTAAGCTGCTGGTGACTTTATTACTCATTGTCTGCACTTTACGTACTCCATAAGGACTGATTTGTCGTTAAGAGAATAGAGCAAGTATCATACCAATGTTTGAGGAGCCTGTTTTCTATATATCTAATATTTAAATAAATACATTTAAAACAATAAGATGGAATATCTCGGCCAGATATTTTTTAGTAACTGAGCAAATTTTAACCATGTGAACAATTTGTTCAATTTGATTTACTTGAACAAATCTTTTTAGTTTTGCTTTGTGGCTTGAACAATTCATTCAATTTCAATCTTCATTATTTTGCTATCTTTTATGGGGTAAAAATTAATAGAAAAAAACAAAAAATTATAAGTTATTGATTAGAATGAGTTTAGGTGTAATGAATAACCACTATTATTATATTGGTATATTTTTTGCTTCATCTCTAAATGAAAAAAATTAACTGGATGCAGTTTTAATAATGGCCGTTAAAATGCGATACAAATGAGGAACAGGGTCTTGAGTAGCGAAAAAAATAATCGGGATGCCGATGCTGGTGTCAGCAGTGATATTGATACATCACTTCATAATAGTGCAACCTGGGGGCCCTGGTTGTTTCGACTATCAATGGCCGGAACACTCTTCTTTATGTGGTGGCTGGTGATTTATGATCATGGTGTGCTCTCTCATCACTAATGTCTGTCACTAATACCTGTTCTGCCTGGAGATAAAAATGAAAATGTTAAAAAACTGGATACTGTCTTTTGTTATCGCAATTGCTGTGTTTTACACCATGGACCATGCAATTATGTCTATGCAGGGGCTGCCGCTTAATATTGATATGACACCCGCTCAATAGACTATAAATGATAGATTATAGTGCTTAATGATTGCAAAAAATGGAACACCAAATGTCACCACATAAAAATTTAATCACTGATAACTTAATTGATAACGTAGATGTAAGCTCAGCTATTAATTCTAGTCAATATCCAGATAAACTATCAGTGTTATTGCACCGAAAAGTTTACATGATGTTTGTTTTTATTCTATTGCTCAGCGTTTTAATGCTGGTCCCGGATATTGCCTGGTCATCTGATGGGGGCGATGTAACTGAAGCTTCGGCAACGATCCAGGATGTGTTAAAAAAACTGCCTGCACCCACAATGGGCCCTCGGGATTATCGTCAGATTGGTTCAATGAGCAGTCGTTCATTTGTCTGGGTTATTGCACAATTACATCTCTTTCTCGCCGCGTTTGTGCTTGCCGTACCTCTCTTTGTGACTGTCATTGAATGGATCGGTGTTAAGACGGGTGATCAGCGTTATGATGATATGGCGCACGAGTTTATGAAAGTTTCCATGACAGCTTATTCATTAACCGCTTTATTTGGCGGCACACTGGCCTTCGCCCTCTTCTTACTTTACCCCACATTCATGGGTTATATGATGGAAGTGTTTGGCAATCAGGTGATGGTTTATGCCCTGTTATTCTTCCTCGAAAGTGGTGTACTTTACATTTATTATTACAGCTGGTATGCCCTGCGTTATGGTAATAAAAAATATGTTCACCTGACATTGGGTGTCCTGCTGAATGGTGTCGGTACAACACTTCTGTTTGTGGCCAATTCCTGGGCAACTTTTATGATGGCACCATCGGGCGTCGACGATGCGGGTGTGGTGACAGGCGGTATATGGGAAATTATGCGCGGGCCTTTATGGAATCCATTGAACTTACATCGCTTTGTCGCAAATATTGCTTTTGGCGGTGCTGTTGTCGGTGCTTATGCCGGTTATAAAATGTTAAGTGCTCGAACCATGGCACAACGTGCTCATTATGACTGGATGGGGTATACCTCAAACTTTATTGCAGTACTGGCATTTTTACCTTTACCTTTTGCCGGTTATTGGCTGATGGCTGAAATTTATGCTTATTCACAACAAATGGGCATCACTGCAATGGGCGGCATTTTAGCCTGGTTGTTTATTGTCCAGGCGGTGTTAATTGGTACCATTCTTTTGGCTGCCAACTATTATCTCTGGAATGGCATGTCTCGTTGTGATGGTTCCAGACGTTATACCTGGCTGATTAAGTATATTGCCGCTACTCTGGTGGTGAGCTTTTTAATTTGGGTAACACCGCACACACTGATTTTATCAGCAAAAGAAATTGCCACCCTTGGGGGTTCTCATCATCCTCTGCTGGGGCCTTTTGGCATTATG
>JAPVVU010000264.1 GCA_028571885.1 Gammaproteobacteria bacterium
ATCTCAGTATGAAAATATATTACCTGCCTACAATTTACAATTAAAAAGTTATCCCGCCTTCCAAGCTTGCGTTCACTTTTTCGTTCACTTAGGGGGTCTGGGGCTGTGCCCGGTCCAGCGTTTATAGGCTCTGGAGAATGAACTCAGTTCAGAGAAACCCAGCATAAAGGTAATTTCCGTCATACTCATCTTGCCCTCCGTAACATATTTCTCAGCCAGAGCATGTCTGCTTTGTTCAAATAATTTCTTAAATGTTGTCCCGGATTCAGTCAGCCTTCTTTGCAGGCTTCGATAACTCATGGTGAGTTCATCAGCAACCATCTGGGCTGTCACAATACCGGAGGGCAGTTTGCTGACGATAATGGCTTTAACCTGTTCTTCGAGGCCATTTTTTTGTCCGTCAACGGTGATTTCTTTGAGATATTGGAGCATGACCTGATCATTTAACTGGGCCAGCTGTTTATTGGCACCAGGTAAAACTGTATCGATAATTTCAAGCGGGAAAGAAAGGCTGTCAAATGGCTCATCAAAATAGATATTGGCTTTGAAATAGGCAAAATAATCGCCAGCACAGGATGGTTCTGAATGAGTAAATGTGACTCTGGATGGGTTGAGCGCTTCCTGACAATTAATTCTGCACATGTGAAGGATTATAGACAGTGCATTATCAGAGCGTGCAGGATTTATTCCCAGCTGCCCATAATCAAAACTAATGGTGAAATCAGTGTTATCCTCTTTAACATTAATTTGACCAGTATTAGTCAGAATACTAATAAACCGTGACAGCCGTAAAAAACCTTCTCTTAAAGTGGTACTGCTCAACCATGCATACCCCAAAGCACCCATATAACTGGGATGCCAGTATTTATAGGAATCTAATCCAAAACAGGGTGATTCAATAAGCTCAAAGGCATCATCCCAGAGTTCGGCAATGATTTTTACCGGGACCCGATATTCTGTATTTTTTAAATCACTGTATTTTAAGTGGTATTGAGAAAATACATCAGAGGGATCAATATGGTTTGCTTGTAATAATTTCCATAAGACTCCTAATGCGGGTGCGTAGTAAGAAAGCTGCATAAATTAATCTCTCAATAAAAAATCTGTATTTAAAACTTATTCTATTTTGGCATCAAATGTCAAACGATTGGCGAGAAATGACAAGTAAAAAATTTTTCGGGAAGATACTATATCAATATGACCTAATACATTAATTTAATTTTAAAATCCAAAAAGGAAGGAAATAAAATGACAATAGAAGTGGGTTATATCGACAATGGAAGGGGGGTGATAATTCGCCAGACGGGTGTGGTTACGGGGAAAGAAATTATTGCTGCTCATGACAATATTTATAAACAACATCAATTGCATTGTCAGCAATATCATATTATTGATAAATCATGCTGTACAGAATACGATGTGAATGCATCTGAGATTGAAATAATTGCTCGACTGGATTGTAAAATGACCCGCTACAATAGCAATATTATTATGGCGGTGATTGAATCAACTTGCCTGCAATTTAATCTGACGGATGTCTGGCAAGCTTACGTAGAAGGCATTATTCTGTATTCAAAATCTTTCAGCAATCAGGCCGATGCGTTAAGTTGGGTTATTAAAACTTTGTGGATGATTAAATATCAATCATTCAGAAATAATAGTGAGCTGGACTGCTTGAGAACTAATAATTTTATACCCGATAGCAGTTCTATGCTCCGTTAGTGTTTATTTACAAATCTCTCTCGTTCTCAGCAGAGAATGAGAGCGGGTATTTATAAAAAAACACATTTTATTCATCAAAAACAGGTGTTTTTAAAGATTCAAAATTATTCTCTGGCGGGAAAGGATCCAGAATTACTTCCACAGCACTATCCAGTGCCTTTCTTCTGCTTTGCTCATTATCATCTGAAGTAATGCCTGTTGGTGCTGAACCACGCCATATGAGACGATTATTGTCTCTGGAAACCAGGTCAATGATCAGAGTACGTTTTGAAAAATTATACGTGCTATTCGCAATTCCTTTACCAGTGCCGTATTTATCATCCCATGCAAGTCCCAGATTATAGTTAAACAGATCGTTCAACTGATTAACGCTTATGCCCTTTTCTCCTGTAAAATAATAATTTAACCAGAAATCAGGTGTCATGTGCCGTTCTTTACGTAATTTTTTTTCAGCCATGGCATTTTCAATAGCCAGCCTTGCGCCTGAATTTCGAATAAAAATAAAGTCAGGATCAGATGAAAGTTTGGTCGAAATTGGGCTAAAATTATAGCGTTTCATGGATTCAAAATTTTGCGCATAATCGTGTTTATGTCGGCCGCCAACTAAAGAACTGATGGATGAACAGGCACCCAGAAAGAGGCTGATTCCAAGATACAAAAGTGTGGATTTAAAAATAGTGGCCTTAAAAACAGTGTCTGTAAACGTTAATTTGTTATGCATCGCATTGCCTCAAAAGAAAAACTAATCCTGGAAAAATAAACGGCGGGTTGCTATAAATGATATAGGGTTTTAAAAAAATAGTCACTAATTCTTAAACTTCAAAGCACACTTATATAAAATATAAGTAATACAGGTAAAGAACATGAAACGTACCATAAAATCAGTTAATCCAGCTAATGAAGCGGTAGAAAGTGAATTTCCTGACTGGAGCATGGATGAAATTACACCGGTTATTGAAGCAGCAGACAATGCTTTTTTAAAATGGCAGCAGTTGAATTTTACTGAGCGTGCAGCATTTTTTATCAATATGGCGCAAATCCTTCGACAGCGTAAAGCAGACTATGCTCAACTGATGGCTAATGAAATGGGTAAGCCTGTCAGTCAGGGTGAAGTTGAAATTGAAAAATGTGCCTGGGTTTGTGAGCATTATGCACAGCAGAGCGCATCTTATCTGGCTGACAGGGCCATTGAAACTGAAAACAGTGAGAGCTTCGTCACCTTTAAACCGCTGGGTGTAATCTATATGATCATGCCCTGGAATTTTCCTTTTTGGCAGGTGATTCGGGGTGCAGCACCAACAATAATGGCAGGGAATACCATTGTACTGAAACATGCTTCAAATGTGTTTGGCTGTGCGGTAGCGATAGAGCAATTATTTAAAGATGCAGGCTTTGCAGATAATATTTTCAGTACCTTGCTGACGGGGTCGCACACTTCTGCTGATATTATTTCTCATCCTAAAATTCGAGCTGTGACTCTGACAGGGAGTGAGCGTGCAGGCCAGCAGGTGGCGGCTGAGGCCGGGCGAAATTTGAAAAAAAGTGTCTTGGAACTAGGGGGAAGTGACCCTTATATTGTTCTTGAAGATGCAGATATTGATGCTGCGGTGGCCAGCTGCGGGGCATCAAGGATGCTCAATGGCGGTCAGGTTTGTATTGCCGCTAAGCGTTTTATTGTGGTTGAATCGATCCGCCAGGAGTTTGAAGACAAGATTATTGAATTGATGAAGTCTTATCAGATGGGTGATCCTCTGGAGGCAGCAACGAACTTTGGGCCTATGGCTAAAGTTAAATTACGTGATGAATTGCATCAACAGGTGCTGCGTAGTGTCGAGCAGGGTGCAGTACTCAAACTGGGTGGCGAAATCCCTGATAAACAGGGAGCCTGGTATCCCTCGACCGTCTTAACGGGTGTAACAAAAGGCATGGCTGCTTTTACAGAAGAGTTATTTGGCCCGGTTTCGACCATAATCAGTGCCAGAGATGAAGATGATGCCATTGCCATTGCCAATGATACAGAATTCGGCCTTGGTGGTGCTATCTTTACCAGAGATATAGAAAAAGGGCGACGCCTGGCGCGGGATGTCATTGATACCGGCACCTGTGTCGTTAATGGCTTTGTTAAAAGCGATCCCCGATTGCCATTTGGGGGCATTAAAAAGTCAGGTTATGGCCGAGAGATCGGCGAGTTTGGCATTCATGAATTTGTTAATATCAAGACAATTGTGGTGAGTTAAATGACTGAATCATCAAATAACGATAATGTTAGCTGCGAGATTCATCAGCCGGATTATTCATCGCTTGAAATCGTGTCTATAGAAGCAAGTCCAGACGTGTCTGACTATCAAATGGCGATGCGGCAGGCGAATCAGATTGCCGAAGAAAAACTGGATGATCATATGCTGTTATCCTGGTATGACCGTGATCGGGATTTTGAATCGCCTCAGCATTCCAGTGAATGTCATGCTGATTCAGCAATACCAGGCTATGTGGATTATGGTATTTATCATGGTGCCTGTTTAAAAGTGGATTTTGAGCAAGGTCGTTTTGTCTTTTTTTATCGTAGTTTTGATTGAAATTGTCATTTTTATGAGCAATTATTGAGCATTTTGTCAGATATAACTTACATTAGGCAGTTTTATTTTTGACAAGCTATTCTTGAGTACTATACTCAAGAATGCACACCAAAAAAGTAATCATCTGATTACACATTTTTCTTTAACACTGTTCGCAAGGGGAATGCTATGTCTAGAAGAAATATTGAAGTTATTGTCCATATCGATGAATCACTCAGTAAGCCAGAGCTTACGGATTTAGAAAACTCGCTCTGTGAGGATTATGGTATTGAGACAGCTCATGTTAATCCAACCAGGCAACATCTTATGTTGATTGACTTTTCACCTGAAGCTGTGAACTCATTGCAAGTCTTAAATTATGTCAAAAATAAAGGCGTTCATGCAGAGTTGATCGGGGGAATTTAGATTTTCTCTGAGATTTTCCCTTCCAACCCGATTGGAAGGGAGACTATCGGGTATAAAATACGTAGCTAAAAAAATGCCTATAAACCACGTTCGTCACAAAAATGCGTACCTTTCCATGTGGCAGAAAAACCACCAGAGCAGACAGATTAAAAGATGTGGTTGTCGTTCGAAAATGATGTTTAAATTCAGAAGTTGGGGAGGCGTGGTTGGCTTTGCAGTGGACGCTTCAAGTACGTCCAT
>JAPVVU010000265.1 GCA_028571885.1 Gammaproteobacteria bacterium
GGTGTTTTATAGTATGTACCGGTTGATTCATGACAAATCAAACAGTCTATATTGTCCTGATTAGTAAAATCAAAATTTGAATCCTTCATGTTATAGCCCGCATGACACTGGGCACACATGCCCTCATTGCCCCGGGCATTAGTACAAAAGTTATTAATCAGAACACTTTTGCCAAGATGCTGACCCGTTTTAGGGTGTTTATAATCCCAGGTCCAATGCTTATTTTTCATAAACTGATGGCCCGCAGTGTTATGACACTCTAAACAAACTTTGGTCACTTCAGGCCCACTGAAAAATGGCCCCTCCAGAGCTTTTAGTTGCGAATGGTCAGTAGTAGATTTACTTTCCTTGTTACTTTTCCGGGGGGTATGTTTCTGATCTGTCTGAGAGTATTCAGAAATACCCATTTCAACTTCAGGTGCTGATGCCTGGGCACCGGAAAGATAAAAACAACAGAGAATTAATGACAATGTGCGTATTAGATAATGGCGATAACGGCATGCAATACTAGAATTAGGCATAGATCTATCCATACAATTAATTAAAAAAGTAAAAAGCTAACCCTCTTAAATTAAAAAATATCGATGTAAGGTGACCGAATTATTATGCTTATTTTGTGTAAGGCGTTTTGTGTAAGGCTAATGGTAAAATTATGCGTTTTATTATGACCATAAGTCCCTGGAAAGGACTTTCATTCACTATAACAGAATTTAGTAATAAAGCAAAGACTCCGCTGTTCTAAAAATCTGCTCTACAATCCAGAGGATGAGCCACTCTAAATAACTGTTCACTGCTTAGGAACAGTTATTTAGCAATCTTTTTAGTGGGATTTACTTCTAAACGTTACGATTGAGCGTTAGTTGCTCACAACAACATATTTTTTATTGTCTCAGATCAACTAACACCGACTTTACTATTGCAAATTATAAATATTAGAGTATTCTAATGTTCATGAAAGACCTTTTTAGAACTCACACCTGAAATGTGACACACACCGGCCGCATCTCAAATTCTATACAAGTTCTTTTTAAACTTTAAACTTTTCGATACAGGGGGTTGTATCATGAGTAAAGCACTTCTAGGCTTTGTCCTTGGTATTTTCATTACCGCAATTTATATAATGAACTCGGCTGGCAGCCTGATGTTCAATGAAATAGAAAGTCCGTTTGGGGTTGAGGAAACTGCAGCTCGAATTCAGGCTAATATCCAATCACTGGCCAAAAATGGCTGGAAACTTTCTGGTTTACGAAACCCTGCTAAAGCGGTTGCTTTTGATGGTGGTAACGTCATGCCAGTGCTTCTTGTAGAAGCCTGCAGTACACAGTACTCAGGTCCCATACTGAAAGACAGCAATACTCAGATTCTTTCTCTCCTAATGCCCTGTTCCATCGCTGTCTATAAAAAAGACAACGGCAAAGTTTATGTCGGGATGATGAACTCAGGGCTGTTGGGTCAATTATTTGGCAGTAAAGTTGGCAGCATCATGAAAAAGGTAGAAGCTGACCAAAAAGTATTTGTCACATTTGACCCAAGTAAACCTGCTCCTCCACTCATTAAAATTAAACCAGGAGGCGGTGGTGCTGGCGGTAACGATCAGGGTGGTTGTTAAGCTCTTAGTTTAAACCAAGGTTTGTATTACTAAAGCTTAGATCACCCGTTTAAAACAATGATTATTCCACTAGCAGAGTAAAATTTATTTCCAACCCATATTAGGAGGGGTCATGATGAGCATTCGAAACACATTGCTTCTGGCATTATGTATGACTGGCACAATGCTGGTTACTACAATTGCTGGTGCCAATGTCCAGCCTCCTGTAGCCGCAGACAATGCTGTTGCAGAAACAAAAGCTGTACAAGCACCTATTAAAACAATTAGTACGGCCAGCGCAGACAAAGAAAAAAAATCTAATTCCACTGCTGACCATGCAAAATTTAAAGAACTGCAAAAAGATTTTAAAACAGGTCCTGAAGTGACACAAGCCTGCCTGGAATGTCATACTGAAGCAGCTAAGCAGGTGCATAAGACCAAGCACTGGACGTGGGAATATATCAATCCTGCCACCAAGCAGAAACTGGGTAAGAAGAATGTCATTAATAACTTCTGTACTTCTGTCACTTCAAATCAAACCTTTTGTAGTGCCTGCCATGTTGGTTATGGCTGGTCCGATGATAACTTTGACTTTACTAAAGAAGAAAGTGTTGACTGTGTGGTATGTCATGATACCACTGGAAAATACAAGAAACTGCCTGGTTTGTCTGGTCATCCTAACTATGAATCCATGGAATGGCCTCCCCATTCAGGTAAATTCCGTGAAGCAACTGACCTGACCAAAATTGCTCAAAATGTGGGTAAAACCAGCCGAAAAACCTGTGGAGCCTGCCACTTCTATGGTGGTGGCGGTAATGCAGTCAAACATGGTGATCTGGACAGTTCTCTGGTGAATCCAAAACACTATCTTGACGTGCATATGGAAACAGAAGGTCTGGATTTCAGTTGTGCCAAATGTCACCTGAGTGATTCACATCAAGTCTCCGGTAGTCGTTATGCACCGACTGCAGTTGATACTAATGGTGTTTTAATGCGGGGTAAGTCAGATGGTCGTAATCCTACTACCTGTCAGGCCTGTCATGGTGATCGCCCTCATAAAGCGGAACACCCTAAGCTAAATGAGCACACCGATAAAATTGCCTGTCAAACCTGCCATATTCCAGAATATGCCCGTGGTCCTTTGGCCACTAAAATGACCTGGGACTGGTCAACTGCAGGAAGACTGGATGAAAATGGTCATCGTGTACAGGTTAAAGGCAGTGACGGTCGGACTATCTATGACAGTAAAAAAGGTGATTTTACTTACGATCGCTATGTCATTCCAGAATATGTCTGGTTCAATGGTAATATTAAATACACTCTTTTTGGTGACAAGGTAGACGGTAAGGACCTGGTCAAAATTAATGAGTTTATGGGTACCCCTGGTGCACCTGACTCACGGATCTGGCCTGTTAAAACCTTTCGAGGTAAGCAGCCTTATGACGTCGCAAATGAGACTTTGGCAATATTCCACACTGCGGGTAAAGATGACTCCGCTTTCTGGGGCAACTACGACTGGGATAAAGCCATCAAATGGGGCATGGAAGCTGCTGGTGCAGATTATAGCGGTGAATTCAAGTTTGTGGAAACCGAAATGAGCTGGCCTATTACTCATATGGTGGCACCTAAAGAAGATGCCCTGAGCTGTAAGCAGTGCCATAAAAAAGACGGTCGTCTGGAAGGTGTTGAAGGTGTCTATATTCCTGGAAGAGATGCCAACCCATGGATAGATAAAATAGCACTATTGATTGCATTACTCACCCTGATTGGTGTGTTAATACATGGTGCAATTAGAGTTTACATGAACAAGAGGGGAGAATAGTCATGACTGAACGCATTTATATATTTAAACGTTTTGAACGTTTCTGGCACTGGTCTCAAGCCTTGCTGATTATGTTCATGATGACCACTGGCTTTGAGGTTCACGGCCTGTATACTCTCTTTGGCTTTGAAAATGCAGTGGGTTTTCACACCACTGCCGCATGGGCACTCATCACTTTGTGGATATTTGCTATTTTCTGGCATTTCACCACAGGCGAATGGAAGCAGTATATTCCAACTCTGGACAAAGCCGATGCGATGTTGAAATATTACCTGACAGGTATCTTTACTCATGCAGAGCATCCTTTTCGTCAAACAACTCTGACCAAGCATAATCCTTTACAGCGTCTTGCTTATCTGGGTGTTAAATTGATAATAAATCCACTGCTCTGGTTCTCAGGCCTGCTGTATTTGTTCTATAGTTCATGGAACGCCTGGGGAATCGGCTGGCTCAGTCTGGAATGGGTTGCTACCCTGCATGTGATTGGTGCATTTATGATGCTTGTTTTCTTTATTGCTCATGTGTACCTTGCTACCGCAGGCCATACGCCTACCTCACATATTAAAGCAATGATAACAGGTTGGGAGGAACTTGACTGAACACTTAATTAAAAAATAGTTGCTTAAAAAAATATAAAAAGAAACACCCTCAATCCCCTCTTTCCTGACCGATTGAGGGGATTTTTTATCTGAAGTTTACAAAAATATGGGATGAGGCAGCAATGTTGATACAGGTATGCTACCTCGTTCCTGAGTACCGATTATGAAAACATTTATTCTGATCATCATTATTATCGGCCTCAGCAGCACTCACGCTGTTTTAGCGAGTCAACTCAATGATAACAGTCTAATCCCCCATGTGGGTAAAAATGCCCGTGAGAGTTACATCAGCTTTCTTTATGCAGATGAGCACCGCGCCTTCGCTATTGGCCCTGGGGGTGCCTGGGCATGGAAATCCGGGTTAAACTCAGCCTCACAGGCCAGTGAGGCCGCAGTCACTGCCTGCCAGAGTCATACCGATCAAACCTGTATACCTTACGCCGTTAACACTTCTCTGGTTTTTGATAAAAACCGGTGGAGTCAGTTGTGGGGACCTTATAAATCGCCATCAGAGGTCGCCAAATCGCCTTTTGGAGCTCAACGCGGGCAACGATTTTATAATTTGAAATTCAGTGATGCTTTGGGCAAAGAAGTGCTCATATCTGATCTGCTGGGTAAGATTGTTTTAATTCACTTTTGGGGTTCATGGTGCCCGTCTTGTATGAATGAATACCCGTCACTTTTTCGTATGAGAAAAATTCTCAAAGAAAAAATGGGCGACGATATTGAAATAATCATCTTACAGGCCAGAGAATCCTTTGAAAGCGCAGTGAACTGGGTTGAAAAAAACCGTTATACTGATATGCCGCTCTATAATTCAGGCGTGCAAAACGAAGATGATAGCCAGTTTACTCTGGCTAATGGTAAAAAAGTTGAGGACAGGGAAATTGCTAA
>JAPVVU010000266.1 GCA_028571885.1 Gammaproteobacteria bacterium
GCTTTATTTTCATATGGTAATTAGCTATTGTTAAGGATGACATTGACTTTTTTATTTGAGGAACAACAATGGCCAAAAAACACAAGCAGAAAATAATTCACGGCGTAAAAAAAATAAGCAATAAGCTTTATGAATCAGAGCTGTTGAGACTTCAAAATGAACTGGTCAAGCTTCAGGAATGGGTGAAACGCGAAGGCTTAAAAGTTGTTGTTGTTTTTGAAGGTCGCGATGCAGCAGGCAAGGGTGGCGTCATTAAACGCATAACACAACACCTGAGTCCCCGTATTTGCCGAGTGGCTGCTCTGCCGTCACCGACTGAAAGACAAAAAACCCAATGGTATTTTCAACGCTATGTATCGCATCTCCCTGCTGCCGGGGAAATTGTTTTATTTGATCGCAGCTGGTATAACCGCGCTGGTGTTGAAAAGGTGATGGGTTTTTGTACTGATAATGAATACCGTGAGTTTTTACGTTCCTGCCCGGAATTTGAACGTATGCTGGTCCGCTCCGGCACCATATTGATTAAGTACTGGTTTTCTGTTTCTGATGAAGAACAGGATAAGCGTTTTCACAGTCGTTTAGTTGACCCATTAAAACGCTGGAAACTAAGTCCTATGGATTTACAATCACGTTCTCGCTGGGCTGAATATTCCAGAGCTAAAGATGAGATGTTTGCTCATACAGACATCAAGCAGGCGCCCTGGTATGTGGTCAATTCTGACATAAAGAAACATGCCCGCCTGAATTGCATTACTCATTTGCTCAGCTTAATTCCCTATGAAGACATTACTCCTGAGAAAATTAAGTTACCTAAACTTGCAAGTGGCAGGGGTTATGTTCGTCCTCCGATGTCCGATCAAACCTTTGTTCCGGAAATTTACCCGGAATTTTAATCCCCTCAGCTATAAAATCAAACCCGGAAAAATTCACTTTGTCCGGGTTTGATAACTGACGGCTCTCCTCTAAGCTTTCAATACTCGCCAGTCATCATGTCCTGAAGTACCCGATACTTCATGAGTCCAGGTGATTTTACGATAAGTAAAAGAAACTTTTTCCAGATGTGTAAAATGGGCCTGGCCGGGATCCTGACAGTTTGGCATACTGGCATGAATATCAACAATGATTGCATCTTCAAGTTCAATGGAGAAATAATGCTCCTGTGTGCCTGTTGAAGAAGTTCTATACCAGTCGATTTTGCATTTACTCATACGCTCACCACTTGTCAGTGCTGAATACAATAGAGGTGATGCTTTATCAAAAACCTTGGTGACTTCTATAGCCCCGTGAACACGTTGTCCTGATGGCTGACCGCTTTGCGGATCACGCGGCAAAGTCACATTATGATCAAAAGCTTCAACCAGTATCTGATCTTCATGACCTTCCTGGTAAACATTACCGACACTTTCTTCAGTAAAAGTACCTGAAGTGATTAAACCTTGTAATTCACCTTCAATCGTCATATACGCGGGAGTTGGCATAATTTATATCCTTATAAGTGTGTTGAGCCTTTTTCAGGCAATTAAATAAATCCCTTTACATAGAGCAATCTTGATGCCAAAAACAATAATAGTTTATTTATCAGTAAGATAACTTAATCTAAACATTCAATAATAATATATACGAAAAATATTGAGCAAGAAGTTGCTCATCTAAGTGAGGCGTTTAGTAATTTATTGCTCATTTTAACCTGAATAGTGTCCATCAGCTTATCCATAATACAACTGGTACCAGTATCGACCAATAATTTCATGTAAGGCCAGATAGTTTTTCCACAGCACATTGCTGTTGGGTTTAAAAGCACCCCACTCTAAAATACCTTGATTGTGATAAAAACCCATCGGTGCCGGTATCACTTTTTCATTGTGCTGTTTAAATACCGCCAGTGCTCTGGGCATGTGAAAAGCACTGGTGACCAGATAATAATTCTGATACTCATGCTCGCTCAGTATTCTGCTGCTGTATAATGAATTCTCATAAGTGTTTTTACTTTGTTTCTCAACCCATATCCTGGCTTTAATTTCATACTCATTTTGCAGCACCTGCTTCATGAGTTCTGCTTCGGTAACACCTTCTTCTTCAATACCTCCCGTCACTATCACGGGCACTCCTGTTTTCTTTTGCAGCCATGCAGCATAACGCAGGCGCAATTGCGTGAAGTGACCTATATCAGGGCCATGATATTCATTTTTATAGCCGCTAATACCCCCCGCTAAAACCACAATGGCAGCAACTTTATTGCTTGTTATCTGCTCTTCAGTGAGTGCGGGTATAGTTTCTAATGTAGAAAAAAGATAGTCACTGGTCAGTGGGATACTTAAAATATAAATCAGCAGGATTTGTATGAACAGAAGAATTTTTAAACGCTGTAAATTTTTTACCAGCAAAATACTCAGACATAAGAGCAGTATAAAAATGCCCGGAGGAAGGAAAAACAGTTCAAATGCCTGACTCAAAAAATAACTCACTAAGATTCCTCCTTATTTTAAGATTAGAACTATTAAGGTTAGAGTAATAAGATTAGATTAATGATATTAGCTATTGTATCAGTTTATCCGTTATTATTATCTTTTCCAAACCATACGAGGCACTCTCTTTAATGACGCTTTTGACAGGTGATGCTTTTGGCCACTAAGAATAAAAATACATTTGAGCTTTATCTCTGTGAAAAACCCTCACAGGGTCGGGACATTGCCAAAGCACTGGGTGTCAATCAGCGAAAAGACGGTTATATTCAGGGAAATGGTTTATTAGTCTCCTGGTGTATTGGTCATTTACTTGAAATGATCCCCCCTGATGGTTATGACAGCCGATACAAACGCTGGTCTATCAATGATTTACCCATTTTGCCTCAAAACTGGAAGCTGGAAGCAAAAAAATCAACCCGCAAGCAATTAATGGTGATCAAAAAACTATTGCAGCAATGCCATAGTGTCGTCATCGCAACCGATGCGGACAGGGAAGGTGAAACCATTGCCCGGGAGGTACTGGATCATCTTAAATTTCGTGGTGCAACCCGCCGTCTCTGGCTGTCTGCTCTTGATGCCATCAGTATTCAACGCGCACTGAATTCCATCCGTGATAGTCAGGAAACCTTAGCACTTTACCATTCCGGGCTTGCCCGAGGACGAGCTGACTGGTTAATTGGCATGAATCTGACTCGCGCCTATACATTGCTTGGCAATGATCGACAAGTTCGTTCCGTGGGCCGGGTGCAGACACCCACTCTGGCGCTCATTGCCAAACGTGATCGTGAAATTGCCCATTTTAAAGCAGAATCTTACTATGAAGTGCTGGCCCTGTTTCAAATACCAGGCGTTCAAAAACAAGGAGCCCAATCTGCTTCTGCCCGGCAGGCTGGTTCACGAGAAAGCAATACACTCCTGGAAACAAAATGGCAACTGCCGGCACTCAGCCAAAAATCCACACCAACACCTGAACAAAAACACTGCTTTGATAAACAACTGGCACAAAGTGTGATCGACCGTTGTCAAAATCAGTATGGTACGGTGACAACCGCCACCACACAACGAAAAAAACAGCCCCCTCCCCTTTTATTTAATTTATCAGGTTTACAACAGGAAGCTTCACGGCGTTGGGGATATGGTGCTCAGGAGGTCCTCAATATCGCCCAGGCCCTCTATGAAACACATAAACTCACCTCTTATCCAAGAAGTGATTGCGAATACCTGCCTATGAGTCAATTTAATGATGTCAGTTCAGTGCTGCAGGCTCTGTGCAAAAATGATCCATCCCTCTGTGAACTGCTTTCTCAGGCAAATCAGGCACAACGTTCCAGAGTCTGGAATGATAAAAAAATCACCGCTCACCATGCCATCATTCCCACTCAGGCAACACCCGGCAGCAGCAGACTCAATGCTAAAGAAGGAAATATTTATGATCTGATCAGACGTCGTTACATTGCCCAGTTTTTCCCTGATTATGAGTTTGACCAAAGTGTTATTTTAGTAACAATTGGTCAGGATCGTTTCAAAGCCAGCGGCCGTGTGCCACGCATCAGAGGCTGGAAACAGGTGCTTGATACAAATCCCGATAATGCTAAAAAATCCATCAATAAGGCCAGTGAAAAAGACTTGCCTGCGGTTACAAATGGTGAACAATTATTATGTGATCATCTTAAGCTTGAGGACAAACTCACCAAACCACCTCAGCACTTTACTGAAGGCACTCTGATCAAAGCCATGGAAACCATAGGTTCACAGGTGACCGATAAGGTGATGAAAAAAATACTGCGAGAAACAGCAGGGCTGGGAACCCAGGCAACACGTGCCAATATTATTCAAACTTTGTTTCAACGAAAATTTATCCGCAAAGAAAAAAAATTCATCAAGGCAACAGAGCTGGGCTTTGCCTTGTGCGATGCTGTGCCTGAGAGCATTAAAGATCCGCTTCTGACGGCTCAGTGGGAACAGCAATTAGATGATATTGCACACAATAAAGGGCAGACTATTGACGGCTTTTTACAACAACAGGTCAACTTGCTCAAAGCCATTATCAGCCGGATAAAACAGCCTGCAGCAGTATCTGATAAACCTCCTCAGAAACAGAGCAAGCGTTATAAGTCTGGCGACCCATGTCCCGATTGCGGCCATTTACTGGAAATCAGACAGGCAGTTCGCGGTAAGAAAATTGGCCAGAATTATATCGGCTGCAGCCACTTTCCAGAATGTCGCTTTTACTCCTGGCAATAGTACTGATATTTAGTAGTCATGTGATAATTTGTTAAATTTTTTGTAACTACTCAGCGAGTTATTTACAAAAAGCCTGTGGTTGCTTATTTTTCTGACTTTGATTGTTTGAGCGCAGCGACATCTCACAATAGAAAGCAAAGTCAGAAAAATAAGTGACCATAGGCTTAACACGGGTAATTAATAAATACA
>JAPVVU010000267.1 GCA_028571885.1 Gammaproteobacteria bacterium
ACGCCCAGTTCGCGAGCAGCCTTTAATATGATATCACCGCGCCCTTCCTGAACAACACAAGTGATCTGCGAGACATCCGTCAAATAGACAATATTTTTTACACTCATATGATGCTCTGTGCCTCCTGTTCATGAAATAGCAAATTAGTTTGTGTGGCCTCTGATGTTTGCAGTTTATCCTGGTACTGAGCCCAGAGACCCGTGACCATAACACTGATGATTGGCCCGATTGAAGCAAGACAGAGAATACCAAAACCCTCTGCTGCATTCATCGCCCCGCCGATACCTAGACCCATAGCCAGTACCAGTGGCACGGTAATCGGCCCTGTGGTAACACCTGCACTGTCCCAGGCAACATTGACAAATTGCTCAGTTGAGAAAAAAGTCAACACGATAGCCAGCAGATAAGCGGGTACCAGTAACCAGACAAGCGGTAAATCAAACATCAATTTTGCAACACCTGTAGCAATACCAAAAGCCACGCCAAGTGAAACTGATTTTAATAATGTGCTTTTTTTAAAGACACCATTGGTCAGATTTTCTGTCGTCTCGCCCAGAGCATTGAGTGCCGGTTCTGCGATGGTTGCACCATAGCCCAATGCCCAGGCAAAGAGTAAAGTAAGGGTAACACCAACAACATATTGATAAATCGGTGAGTTCTCCATGCCGGGGATCTCAATAAAGGCCGAAGGGATCTGATTGCCAAGACTACCACCAAGCATGGAAAGACCATAGGTTAGTCCAAGATTAAAGATACACATGCCGATAATAGTGAGGATAATTCCATAAATTATTTCACTTTTGTTATGCAGAGTTGCTTTCAATATCACGCTATAGACAAAAAACAAAAAGAGTACCAGCGGTACAATCGCTCTCACACCCAGTACAATTTCCTGCCATGGGCTGCGTTCATACCAGGCAAGTGACACAGTATTTGCCATACTAGCGCTTTGTTGAGACGCTGCAATAATTTCTGCAGGTGAATAAATACTTGAAACATAAAATGCCAGTAAAAACACCCCGATAATCGGAAACAGGGAGGCCAGAGTAACAATACCAAAGCCAGATAATTCAGAGTCACCTTCCCCGGAAGCGGCAGCTATACCGATACCCAATGAGAGAACAAGCGGCACAGTCACCGGCCCGGTGGTTACCGCACCACAATCCCATGCCAGACCAATGATATTCTTTAGATCCGTATCAGTCGATGCAAAGATCGTCAATGCTAATACAGGTATCAGAGCGATATAAATAATTGGCTTCAGGCTCCAGCCATAAACAAATCGCAGAGTACCCAGCACCGCAGCCAGACCCACACTGACACCCACAACCAGCACAAGCACATCTGACCAATCATTCAGCAAGGCGTAGAGATAAGGTGCTTGCTCAACGGATACATTCTGACCTGCCGCCTTGAGCGCACCAATTGCCGGCTCAGCAAAGGTCACCCCAATACCTAATAATGCCGTAATAATTAAAACCATCGGAAGGGATAATTTGCGTGGTAACGTGGAGCCTATCACGGTACCAAAGGGCATTAGTCCAAGCTTGAGACCCTCCATAAAAAACATCAAACCAACAATAACAGCAAACAGTCCACCCGTCATGACCCAGTAGTCAGCAGAAAACTGTCGAAGAATTAATATCTGAAATAAAATCATGTATACAGCAAGCGGTACAACTGCCTTCACCTGCTCCATAAAGCGCACAGTAACATAGGGTCGCAACAGACGAGACTTTTCGGCAGGCGTTAATTTTATTGGCGGACGCTTATGCGGAATAATATTACCTTGTGCATCTTTCTTCAACTTTGGGAAAAAACGATTCACACTTATCGTCTCGTGACTGGCTCCAAGTTCACGTTGATAGTCTCCAAATCGATAACTTGATGGCATATTAATCTTTTGTCCTTTAAGAGTTATTTAACAATGATCATAGCAGAATATGAATAGGTGATGCATTATTTTGTTCGGATTGCATCAAATCACGAAATAATGCGTCACCTATTCATATACTCACTGTTCACCATTCAGGAACAGTTATTTTGATGATAATTATGGATAATCCTGGTTTTCCAGCCATTTTAGTGTTTTGCTTTCGAGAAAGTCATAAAAGGGATTATATCTGAGTCGAAACATCCAGTCAGATGGTATTTTCAATAAACCCAGTTCTCCCTGAAGGGCCATTTGCCCCAGAAAGACAAAATCTTCATTGTCCGGAGGGCGCTGACCGTATAAGCGATCCAAAGGAGAAATAGGCAAGGCAACATGAGAAAGAGAAATCACACCGACAGGCCAGGAAAGTCCCAATGCTTCACTACTTGCTATCTGGTTTGAAAACGGCAGACTGGTTTTACTGACCACCTGAGTGGTTTTAGAATGTTTATTACTGACAAAAGTGGTGGTAAAAGGTGAAGTGCTGTCTTGCATAAGACGGTCGGTAAAAGGAGCGGGATCATCTATCAATAATTTAGCTTTGACCGCTGCAAAACGATTAATATCAAAAAGAACCAATTCATGTCTGTTCGGTTTCAAGTAGTTAAGCAAGTTATCGATCACTGCTGTATTCGTCACTGTGGCATCAACTGTTGATTTCAGTACCAGCGTTGGAGGTAGAACCCAATCAGCATTCATGTCAGACCTGTCCCTAATACGTTTGGCAACTGAACGGGTCAGACGATAGACCACATCACCCGCATTGGTTGCAAAAGAATTATATTTATAAGGGTCAAATTCTGGCTGTATTTGCAAGTACGCCAGGTTATCAAGACCGGGCACATTTGACAGCGCATGTTTAATGCTGGCTAAAGCAGCCAACGGGTGAACACCAATTGCAGGAGAAATCAGTACCAGTTTAGCAGGTACAGGGCTGGTTTTACCCTCCAGAGCATCCAGCGTATATTCAAGGGCTAAAGTCGCTCCAGTTGAGTAGCCAATAATATAGACAGGTTTACCCGCCATCTTATTGGCAAGATGGGTCATCGCAAGTCGGGTTGCTGCCGCCAAATCATGACGATTGATATATCTGAGCCCCGATGGCGCAGTACCATGCCCTGGTAAACGCAAACCAACAACCTGATAATTCTGTTCATTAAGGGCCTGACCCAGTGCTCGAAGTGAATAAGGTGAATCAGACATGCCATGCAATAACAGAACAGCACCACGAGGTTTATCTGTGATAAACTCAAAACTGCGATTCCAGTCAGTTTTGTGATTGTGAAAATCGGCGGCACTACCGGCAGTATACCTTTCAAGTTTGTATTTGTTCCCCGATTGTTCAGGAGTATAGATTTTGTCATTCAACTGTTTAAATAAACGTTCTTCAAGTTGCAGATAATCTGCAAACGTCTTGATTTCATCTGCTTTCTGAGCAGAAAATTCTTCGCTTAATTGTTCTGTATGCCACAATTGATTGACCAGTTGATTTTCTCTCTGAGAAAGAAACAAAGCTATCAAAATAAGAAAAGCAATGAAAAAAAGCGTATTGTCCGGGGTAATTAATTTTCTCATACAGCAGGTGAAATAAAACCTTCAGGTTTAACGGCCAGTATGGAACAGTCAATCTGGTTTAGAATGGTTTCAGAGGTATTGCCCATAAAAAAACCTGGCACGCCCGTTCGTGATAAGGTTCCCATCACAATTAAATCAATCTGCTCCTTTTTGGCCAGCTCTGGAATTTTATCTCTGGCATTACCTTTCATCAGATGGATCCGAGGTTTTATATAATCACACACTTCTTTTCCTGCTTTATCAATAACGCCTGAAATCAGTTGTTGTAAATATGATTCATGTTTCACTCGTATTTCATCCACATAGGCATCAACATCTGTTGACGATTGCTTTGCAAATCCCGTTCTGAGACCACTTTCACCATAGGCCGACCAGACATGGACAATATGCAGCTCGCTGAATTCTGCCAGGGCCAGAGACAGTGACATGTTTAAAATTCTCAGGTTGAGTTGATTATTTTCAGGCTCTGTCGAGATGGGATCGAAATCAACAGCAACAAGTAATTTTTTATAAGGCTCGTGGACAGCTGTTTTTAATAACCACACCGGGCACGGACATTCACGTAATAAACTCATATCCGAGCTGCCAAAGAGGCGAGGCATAAATGTTTCTTTATCCACTGTTTTTATCACTAAATCCATCTTTTGCGTCACGACTTCATGAATAATTGCCAGAAAAGACTTTCCTGTCAAAAGTTTGATCGTCACCTTGACTTTATTCCTGTTCTGTTGCGATGCGACCAGATTTTCAATCTGCTTCAGACGCTCATCCTTTATCGGTGCATTTATTTCAGCCTGAGAGATACCCTGTATCGGCTGCTCATAATAGCCCTGCAGCTCGTCAACTATGGCGGCAACCGTTAAATTAGCCTGATTATTTTCTGCCAGTAACATCGCTCTTTCAAATGCTGATTGGCATTGCATTTCTGCATCGACAATAAAAAGTATATTTTTAAAATTTTTCATGAACATGCCTTACACATTTTGAGCAACCTGTTACAGAAGAATATCAGTCTTGTAATAAAAAAAGGGTACATAATGACCCTTTTTTTAAAGTTTATACTCTCAGTTTATTAAAGCTGAGTGCATAAAACAACTATACACTCCAGCTTAATCATTGAAATGACTGCTTAATCAGTATTCAGCTTATTTTCCTGCTTTCTCCTGAATGCCTTTTCAGCACCAATGACGACATAAATTACCATACCCACAGCCATAATTTGTAACCAGTCCACTAGATCGATAGGCGCGGTGTGGAACATCGTGTTCATCAGGGGCAGGTAGGTGAACAGAAGTTGTGCGCTTGCCATTGCTGCAATACCACCCCAAATCCACATATTACTGAACAGTCCCAGGCGAAATATGGAAAATCTTAGTG
>JAPVVU010000268.1 GCA_028571885.1 Gammaproteobacteria bacterium
AAACAGGATACAGGCAATAAAAATGATCACCTTATACGGCATCCCAAATTGCAACACAGTAAGCAAAGCCAGAAAATGGCTAACAGAAAACAACATTGACTATCAATTCCATAACTTCAAAAAAGATGGTTTGGATCAAAAAACAATTAATAAATGGGTTGATGCACTGGGTTGGGAAATTCTGCTCAATAAACGTGGCACAACATGGCGAAAATTATCCGATGAGATTAAAGCAGATATTGACAGAGATAAAGCCATTTCTATCATGTTAGACAATACATCCATTATTAAGCGCCCGGTTCTTGATGTAAATGGTACATTTCATGTCGGATTTAAAGACGAACAATACCCGGAAATCTTTTAATTATTATTTCACTAAAGTGCAGACAAACCTATGACAAATTTAAGCACCACCGTTCAACTTGCCAGCGATCTCATTAATATTGACTCAGTGACGCCTGATGACAAAGGCTGTCAGGAATTAATGATTAAACGACTTGAAAATATTGGCTTTAAAATTGAACGATTACGTTTTGGTGAAGTTGATAATTTTTGGGCAAAACATGGTGATGCAGAGCCATTATTTGTCTTTGCCGGTCATACCGATGTTGTCCCCAGTGGTCCAAAAGAACAGTGGAAGACCCCTCCTTTTGAGACAACTATAACTGACGGCATACTCTATGGCCGAGGTGCTGCCGATATGAAAGGCAGTCTGGCTGCCATGGTGACGGCATGCGAACGCTTCATTCAAAACAATTCTGACCACAAAGGTGCTATAGGCTTTCTAATCACCAGTGATGAAGAAGGGCCGGCAATCGACGGCACCATAAAAGTCATCGAATACCTTAAAAAGAATAATGAACACATTGATATGTGCCTGGTCGGTGAACCTTCCTGTACCAGTCAATTAGGCGACACCATTAAAAATGGTCGCCGCGGTTCACTGGGTGCGAAACTGACAGTTCATGGTATTCAGGGACATGTTGCTTACCCCCATTTAGCCAAAAATCCTATACATCAAATTGCACCTGCTCTTACTGAATTAACAGCCATTGAATGGGATCAGGGTAATGAGTTTTTTCCACCGACCAGTTTTCAGATATCCAATATTAACGCTGGAACAGGTGCAACTAATGTTATTCCAGGCGATATAGAAGTACTCTTTAACTTTCGTTTTTCAACTGAATTAACGCAGGAAAAAATTGCCTCACGAGTTGAAGCGTTATTAGAAAGCCATGGCTTAGACTACAATATTGACTGGGTCTTATCAGGACATCCATTTTTGACAGCTAAAGGCGAACTCGTTGATGCCGCTCAAAAAAGCATCACCGAAATTACCGGCCTTAAAACAGAACTATCAACTGCCGGAGGTACATCCGATGGTCGATTTATTGCTCCAACAGGTTCACAGGTCATTGAACTGGGTCCGCTTAATGCCACTATACATAAAGTAAATGAATGTGTTGGAACAAAAGAACTGGATGATTTATCATTAATTTATGAAACAATTTTAGAAAAATTATTATAAGTTTCGTACAAAACATCAGGATAATATTAAATGAAGATTTTGGTTACCGGCGGAGCGGGGTATATTGGCAGTCATACCTGTATCGAACTTCTAAATAATAATTACGACGTGGTTGTCATTGATAACCTCTGCAACTCAAGTAAGGAATCCCTAAACCGGGTTAAAACCATCACTGGTAAAGAAGTTACTTTTTATGAGCAGAATATACTTGATGAATCAGCTCTGGCAAACATCTTTTCAGAGCATGACATCGATGCCGTTATTCACTTCGCCGGACTCAAAGCGGTGGGTGAATCGGTTGAAAAGCCGCTTGAGTATTATCAAACAAACCTGACAGGCACACTGGTCTTATTTAAAGTGATGCGTGACTTTAATGTGAAAAATTTTGTCTTTAGCTCTTCTGCAACTGTTTATGGCGATCCTCATACCGTACCCATTACAGAAGAATTTCCTCTTTCTGCCACCAATCCCTATGGGCGCTCAAAGCTGATTATTGAAGAAATCAGTCATGATCTTTTTGTCGCAGATAGTAGCTGGAATATTGCCCTGCTGCGCTACTTTAATCCTGTAGGCGCACATAAATCAGGATTAATTGGTGAAGATCCCAATGGTATTCCCAATAACCTGATACCTTACATCTCACAGGTTGCCATTGGAAAACGTGAAATCCTTTCTGTTTTTGGCGGTGACTACGATACACCTGACGGCACCGGTGTCAGAGATTATATTCATGTGGTTGATCTGGCTCGCGGACACATCAAAGCATTAGAAAAACTGACCAGCAAGCCAGGATTAGTTATTTATAATCTTGGCACGGGCCAGGGTTATAGCGTCCTTGAAATGATCAGAGCAATTGAAAATGCATCTCATCGCAAAGTCCCCTATCAGATAGTTGCACGACGCCCCGGGGATATTGCAACCTGTTTTGCTGATCCGGCATTTGCTTTACAGGAAATCGGCTGGAAGGCAGAATACGGTCTGGATGAAATGGCTGAAGATACCTGGCGGTGGCAAAGCAAGAATCCTGATGGGTATTAAAGCGTTCAGCGTTCAGCGTTCAGAAAGAGCATGTTGAAGTCTTTCTGAACGCTGAACACTGAACACTATTCTCTATATTCCTTTAGTTTTTCCATTAACTCCTCTATAATTCTGGTCATTTATTAACCTCGGATCAGGACTACCCATTGAGTATCAGTAAACTTTTTCAGCAAGAATTACGTCAGCATTATCTGTTCCGTCGTTTACCCGATGAGGCATTCAATAGTATTCTTAATCATTCAAACCTGACATCCTTAAAAAGAAACGAAATCTTATTTGAGCAAGGTGATGAGGCAAGCCGTTTTTTTCTGGTACGAAGCGGACAAATAATGTTGTTTCAAACTTCCCCGGAAGGAAATGAGAAAGTCGTTGATATCGTTGGTCCAGGACAAACTTTTGCTGAAGCTGTGATGTTTATGGAAGGTAATCGTTATCCTGTTAATGCCCGCTCAACCAGTAATACTGAATTATTTTATTTTGATAACGGTGCATTTACAGAACAATTGCAAAAATCTAATACGCTATGTTTTGCCATGATGGCAGATATGAGTACTCGCCTGAAAGGATTGTTGACAGAAATTAGTGAATTAACAATTTATAATGCCAAACATCGTTTGATCAGTTACTTATTAGGCCATATTAATGATCTACAGGATCAGCCTACGGTAAAGCTGACAGCCACCAAATCAATGATCGCATCAAAGCTTTCTATTACTCCGGAAACATTTTCACGCATTCTGTCTAAACTGAAAAAAGAAGGTTTGATCAGCATTGAAGATGAAACTATTACGCTTACAGAGCCTGAAAAACTGAAAGAAATTATTGGTGAATCATTTGAACGAAGCAAAACAGGCTGCATGTAAGACTATCCAAAAACAAAAACCACCGTTATCGATACAGGTGAACCCTATCCCGATATTGATGCGCAGTATTGAAGTTAAAGTTGAAGTTAAACAGTAAACTTATCGACTAATACATTCATTTCATTAACCAGGTCTTCAACATCCTGGCTTGAATGGGTCACACTTTCTGAGCCACTGGCAATTCCCTGAGCGACCGTATTCATCGACGATATACTACTATTAATTTCATCAGTGACGTGATTCTGCTCTGTCGCCAAAGAGGCTATATTGCTGTTCATTGTGGCTATCATTGCCACCGAAGATGAAATGGTTTCCAGAGATTTGCCCGCTAAAGATGCTTGAGAAACACTCTCCTGAGCCTGTTCTTTACCCTGTCCCATAACCTTAACAGCCTGGCTGGAAGCCGTTTGAAGTTGTTCAATCATTTGTTCAATTTCTTTAGTAGACTCCTGAGTACGGCTGGCAAGTGTACGCACTTCATCTGCCACAACGGCAAATCCTCGCCCCTGCTCTCCAGCACGAGCCGCTTCGATTGCCGCATTTAAAGCCAGTAAATTTGTTTGTTCAGCAATGCTTTTAATCACATCAATGACAGTGCCGATATTTTCACTGTCTTTAGCTAATTTTTCCAGTGCATCAGATGTACTGCTCACATTGTCGGCCAGATTACCAATTGAGCAAATAGTTGAATTCACCTCATTTTGACCTTTTTCTGTTTCATCTGATGCATTACTGACCGCAGTAGAGGCATCATTCGCATTACTTGCCATTTCCTGAACTTTAATTGACATATTAGCAATTGAATTAGCCACATTTTCCGTTTGCTGTCTCTGCTGCTCAACCATTTCCTGGGTTTCATGGGTAATAGTGTTCATTGTTGAACAAGTAGCTGACAAACGATGGCTGACATCCATAATTTCACTAATAACATGCCGCAAATTATCTGTCATATGATTAAAACTGCGGGCAATATCGCCTACCATATCAAAGCTGGTGACATCTAATTGTTTTGTCAAATCATTACCACTGATTAACAATGCAGTACTTGAAATGCATTGCAGCCTCTTTAATAACACAATTTTCAGCAACCAGTAATTTACAAAACCTATGGTCAGACCTGCCACGATGCAGGAAAGTACAAACCAGCCATGCATTCCTTCTTTCCAGTCAACGAAGAAACCCGCCCATAGCGGAAAAACAGCACCCAAAGACAGGCCAAAAGCAAGAAACGCCAGAAACAAGTTTTTTAATATACTGGGTTTTCCAAAAGAAAAAGACGCTGCCATATTCCCTCCTAACTGCATGTTTGGTCTGTATATTGTATACAAATAATTTATTTACAATATACAGTGTCGGCAGAAGACCCTGAAGACTTAACAGTAATAATAGCCTGAATTATAGAAATCACCTTAAATTCGACAAAAAAATGACTTTGAAATTGGTTTAATTATTGCA
>JAPVVU010000269.1 GCA_028571885.1 Gammaproteobacteria bacterium
AGGGTATCTAGAGCTGTAAACTAAACTGTTAACTAAGAAACAAGTTAAATCTAAATGTCATTTGAGGCCAAAATACGTTCAACTGTTTCAACAATTGCCTGGGTTTGAGGATCAATTTCGATATTTATCCGATCACCTGGTTTTCTGTTACCTATGTTGGTGCGCTGCAGTGTTTCAGGGATCAGATTGACATTGAAAGTTGATCCTTTAACATCGCCAATCGTCAGGCTGATGCCGTCTATACCTATATAGCCTTTACTGAAAACAAAGCGCTTAAATTGTTTTGGAATTTTAAACCAGATCTGACAATTATTCTCGCTATTAATGACATCTGTTACTTTAGCGGTGAATAAAATATGGCCAGACATCTGATGACCACCGATTTCATCACCAAAGCGAGCGGCACGTTCTATATTAACCAGGCTGCCGACTTCCAAATCACCCAGGTTAGTCACCTGAAGTGTTTCCTGCATTAAATCAAAAGAAACTTTATGGCCGTCAATCTTTGTTACTGTCAGGCAGCAACCGTTATGAGCAATTGACGCCCCTGTTTGTAAGTCCTGAAGTAAAGCATCATCAAGCTCAATGACATGAGTTTGAAAATTCTCTTTTTTTATAATCGCTGTAACAGGTGCTGTGCCTTGTACAATTCCAGTAAACATGATTTTTAGTCTCCTTATAAAAAAGAGCAATAAGCTGGCTTGTTAAGTAATATCTTAAGTAATAACCGTTGCTTCAGTGCGACCAGTCAGTGATTTAAGTTCACTGATATCAACAGAAAGTTTGATAAGATCTTTGAGTGCCTGCTGGGTGTCCTGATTCATTTTATCAGGATTGGTCTCATAGCTTTCATAATAGATTCTTAAAGTGGCACCACTGGTACCTGTGCCTGACAGCCTGTAAACTACTCGTGAACCATTAGTAAAGCCAATACGAATGCCCTGATGTTCACTGATACTTTTATCGACTGGATCGGTATAAGAGAAATCATCACTATAACTGACTGTTAATGAGCCAATCTGCGTGTCAGCTAAAGTCTTAACTTTTTCACGTAAGCCTGTCATTAACTGATTGGCGGCATTGGTATCGATAGCTTCATAATCATGACGTGAATAATAATTGCGACCAAATTCCAGCCAGTGTTTTTGCACTATATCAGCAACGGATTCTTTACGGGCCGCTAATATATTCAGCCAGAAGAGAACTGCCCATAGCCCGTCTTTTTCACGAATATGGCTTGAACCTGTGCCAAAGCTTTCTTCTCCACATAAAGTGACTTTGTCAGCATCCATCAGATTACCAAAAAACTTCCAGCCAGTGGGTGTTTCATAGCTATCAAGCCCGAGTTTTTTGGCGACCTGATCAGAAGCCTGACTGGTTGGCATTGAACGGGCGACACCTTTTATCTTGCCTTTATAGGAGGGGACATGATCGGCATTGGCTGTCAAAATGGCTAAACTATCACTGGGCGTAACAAAAATATTGTTGCCGACAATCATATTTCTATCGCCGTCGCCATCGGATGCTGCACCAAAATCTGGTGATTGTGGAGAAAACATAAGTTCCGCCAGATGATGTGCGTGAACCAGATTGGGGTCCGGGTGTTCACCGCCAAAATCCTCTTTGGGAATGCCATTGATGATAGAACCTTTTGCGGCCCCTAATTGATTTTCCAGTATTTCTACTGCATAGGGGCCGGTTACGGCGTGCATGGCATCAAAACAAAGTGTGAAACCGTCAGAAATCATGCCTCGAATGGCATCAAAATCAAATAATTCATTCATTAACTGTGCATAATCACTGACTGAATCAATGACTTCAACCGTCATACCATTCAGCTCATGAGTGGCCAGCTGGCTGAGATCAATTTCTGTACCTGAGTCTGTATCGAGTGTGCGATATTCAGAAATTTCTTTTGTTTTTGCATAAATTGCATCGGTAATTTTTTCTGGTGCAGGCCCGCCATTATCGGTATTGTACTTAATGCCGAAATCTTCATCCGGACCACCAGGATTATGACTGGCAGAGAGAATAATGCCGCCAAATGCCTGTTTTTTGCGAATAATAACAGAAGCCGCAGGGGTAGATAAAATGCCATTTTGACCTACTAATACTTTAGCAAAACCATTGGCGCTGGCCATTCTTAGAATGATTTGGATGGCATCTTCATTGTAATATCGCCCATCACCGCCTAAAACCAGAGTTTTCCCCTGAAAATCACCAATTGAATCAAAAATAGACTGAACAAAATTTTCCAGATAATGCGTTTGCTGGAAATGTGTCACTTTTTTTCGCAGCCCGGAGGTTCCCGGCTTCTGGTCATCAAAAGAGGTGGTGATGATGGTACTGATTGGCATGATTTATTCCTTAATCTTTAAAAAAGCAGGCAATTTTCTGGTCAAAACCAATATTTTAACTGATTCAGTCAAACTATTCGACAAGCCCTCTTGAAAGTATCAATTTAACCCCCACATTTTCTAGCATTATTATTAAAAATTGTATCAGATGAATTTGTCGTTATTTATTCCGTCATCTGATCCTGTATTAAACCGAATATCCTAAGGGGAAAATGAATGAGTGTTGAAGCACATAAGGAAACACTGGGCTTTCAGACAGAAGTTAATCAATTATTAAAGTTAATGATTCACTCTCTGTACAGTAATAAAGAAATCTTTCTGAGAGAGCTGGTCTCCAATGCGTCAGATGCCATTGATAAATTACGCTTTGAAGCGATTAGCGAAAGCAAACTCTATGAAAGTGATACTGAACTGAAAATTTCACTTTCATTTGATAAAGATGCCCGTACCATTACTCTTTCAGATAATGGTATTGGTATGTCGCGTGATGAAGTCGTCGAGAATATTGGCACCATTGCTAAATCAGGTACTCGTCAATTCCTCGATTCTCTCACCGGTGATCAAAAGAAAGATGCTAATGCAATTGGTCAGTTTGGCGTTGGTTTTTACTCTTCTTTCATTATCGCTGATAAAGTGAGTCTGAAAACACGTCGTGCGGGTACTGCGTCTGATCAAGCGGTGCTATGGGAATCTACCGGCGAGGGTGAGTTTAGCATCGAAACAGTGGATAAAGAATTACGCGGTACAGAAGTTACTTTACATCTTAAGGATGATGAAGATGAATTTCTTGATGGCACACGTTTGAGAACAATTATTCGTAAATATTCTGATCATATTACTGTGCCTATTGAAATGCTTAAAGAAGCGATGCCTCCGATGCCAAATGAGGATGGAGAAATTGAAGAAGATAAAGATGTTGAAGATGTCATTGAATATGAAGTCGTTAACAGTGCTTCAGCGCTTTGGACTCGTTCAAAAAACGAGATTTCAGATGAAGAATATACAGAATTCTATAAGCATGTAGGTCACGATTTTGAAGAACCTCTAGCGCGTTCACATAATCAGGTTGAAGGTAAGTACGAATATACTTCCTTGCTGTTTATACCGAAGCGTGCACCATTTGATATGTGGGATCGTGAACGTCAACATGGTATTAAACTTTATGTGCGCCGTGTTTTCATTATGGATGAAACTGAAAAATTAATGCCGAATTATTTACGTTTTGTAAAAGGTATTATTGATTCCAATGATTTGCCATTAAATGTTTCTCGTGAAATTTTGCAGAACTCAAAGGTTCTGGATAATATTCGCTCTGGTTCAGTTAAAAAAGTACTGAGTTTATTGCAGAAAATGGCCAATAACGATAAAGAAAATTATCAGACTTTCTGGAATGAATTTGGTCGTGTTATTAAAGAAGGCCCGGGTGAAGACTTTGGCAACCGGGATAAAATTGCTAAATTAATCCGTTTTTCCAGCACCAGTGATGACAAGGAAGAGCAGGAAGTTTCTCTGGATGATTATATTTCTCGCATGAAAGAAGGCCAGAAAGACATCTATTATATCACTGCCGATAGTTTTGCTGCGGCCAAAAACAGCCCTCACCTTGAAGTGTTCCGTAAGAAGGGAATTGAGGTCTTGTTATTAACTGATCGTGTTGATGAATTCCTTATGTCTTCTCTGCCGACTTATGAGGAGAAAAACATTGTTTCTGTTGCCCGTGGCGAATTAGACCTGGGTGAGATGGAAGATGAGGAAGAAAAGAAAGAGCAAGAGAAAACTCAGGAAGAATATAAAGATTTTCTGAAAAAAGTGGCCGATTCACTGGGTGATGACATCAAAGAAGTACGTATGACTCATCGCTTAACTGATTCCCCCGCTTGTCTGGTTACCGGTGAACATGATATGAGTGCAAACCTGGAACGTTTATTACAACAGGCCGGTCAGGATGTGATGGGACATAAGCCTATCTTTGAACTTAATCCTGAGCACCCTTTGATTAAACGTCTAAGTACTGATGTTGATGGTGAACGTTTTGATGACTGGACACGTATTTTATTTGAACAGGCTTTGTTAAGCGAAGGCGGTCAATTGGATGACCCTGCAACGTTTGTCAGCAGATTGAATAAAATGCTGCTTGAGCTGACCAGCTAAACTTTTTCCGGGTAAACAATAGGGGATAATGGTGACTGCATTCTTGGCTTATAAAGAATCATCATTGCAGTCTCATTATTCCTAATTGATTTTCCAATATCAATATAAGCTAAAAAAATGCCTACCTCTGATTCAACTCACTCTCATTCTAAATCTAAAACACCCTATGAAATTCTAGGTGGTGAAGAAAAACTTCATGAACTTGTCGATCGATTTTATGACCATATGGATAGTCTTTTTGAAACCCGCTCTATTCGTGAAATGCATGCTAAATCGTTAAAGGTCTCACGGGAAAAACTTTTTTTATTTTTGTCCGGCTGGTTAGGTGGTCCTGATCTGTACATTGAAAAGTACGGTCATCCCA
>JAPVVU010000270.1 GCA_028571885.1 Gammaproteobacteria bacterium
GATAACCTCTGTCATATAGGATCAAATCATTTTTCTGTGTATATTCTAAATGCTGAACAGCTTGAGTTCTTTCACCTGTAGAATAGGGATCTATTTGCACATTAATACTCAATTTGTTGAGTACATCATAGAGTTGAGAAATACGCACAGCAGGTCTGGTTGCATGGTTTCTCGCTTTGCCAAAATACTCTAATAACTCTGGTGTCCTTGATGGATGAGTAACTGAACCATCGACGGCTAACAATCTGTATCCATTCCACCGTCTAACGTGAGATGAATCATAAAATGTATCAATCAAGCATCTATTAAGTGCTTTAAATGCAGTATATGAAAGTTTTTTTCGGGCTTTACAAAATGCTGCAGTGGTAACAGAATTTATAGCAACAGGGCTATTATCAACAATTTGAAAAAATCGGCTTAGCTCGCTTTGAATGGAGCCATTAACCATATTTAGCATAAAACTAATTAAACGAGGAAATGTGAGAGAACGATTTCGGGTAAAGTCTTTTTTTGATTTGCGGTGCTGAGAAAGAAAGTCAGGTGAATGTATATTAGTGGTTAATTTTTGTACAATTTGGGTCAAATAATGAACAATTTATCGTGCTTTTTGAAGAATTCATCGGTTTTTTCCCTAATAACTTGAGTTGTTAGCAATAATAATAACTGTAAGCTGATGAAAAAGAAACAGTTATTCTTAAGTTAATGGCATTGAAACGCCCTTAGTGACACAAATAAGAGAATGCTAATTTTCCGCTTAACGCCCTTAGTGACAGAATAAGAAAGTGCAATTTTGCAGCTTTGGGACATGAGCGGATAATCTATTGTAACGAATTATCATAAGTTGGCCGTTTTGGACAAACTATGGTCTCATAACTATTAGCTTCAGTAAAACTCAAAAGTGCTCACCAGGTGGAGCTTGTCAGTTAATGCTCTGGGGCAAAGCATTAACATTATGCGGAAGTGGCAAAAGTTTAATATTTTTTTTCATAGATTGTTTCAAGTGTTGACTCAATCCATTGTTCAGCGGCCTGACTGATTTGCTTGGTGGTGAGTTCACTACTTTTAATAACAGGACCAATAACCATTTTTATAGTACCTGCTTTCTTCACATATTGCCCCTTAGGCCAAAATTCCCCGGCATTATGAGCGATGGGCAGAATATCATATTTTGATTTACTGGCCAGCATCGCACCGCCTATTTTATAATCTGTTTTTTCACCAGGGCGTTTACGTGTGCCTTCGGGGAAAATGACAACCCAATTACCTTCATCCAGACGCTCAGTGCCAATATCAACAATCTGTCTGAGTGCTTTTTTGCCGCTGCTTCGGTCGATGGCAATAGACTTCATAGAAGCCAGCGTCCAGCCGAAAAAAGGGATCCACAATAATTCGCGTTTAAGCACCCAGACCTGTGGTGTAAAGAGCAATTGCAGTGCCATGGTTTCCCAGGTAGATTGATGTTTGCAAAAAATAATACAGGGTTTTTCAGGTATGTTTTCCATACCACTGATTTCAAATTTTAAGCCGCAAATAAAGCTCAGGACATGAAGTGTGACCTTCGACCAACTTGAAATCAGCTTAGATCGATATTTGTAAGGAATCGGGTAGGCAATTAAAAAGAGTGATGTGGCAATAGGAATGGTGAGCCACATGAATGCTAAATATAATGTTGAACGGATATAAGCCATGATGTTATCTCTAAAATTTATTTTTTGGCGTTAAGTGTATTAGGACCTAATAGCTGTTGAGTAAAATCAGCCAGATCAGTAAAAACAGGCAGCTGTGCATATTCAGTTAAATTGTCCTGGGCAATTTTTTTTAAACTACGCATGCCTTTACCTGTTTTGACCAGTGCTACCCGTGCGCCTGCCGCCCTGCCAGCTTCCAGATCACGCAGAGAATCACCCACGACATAGACATCGGACAGAGAGCCTTCAGCCCTGGTCCTTGAAGAGCCTTCAGCCAGCAACGAGCCCTCAGCTGAAAAAAAGTCATGCGCAATTTGAACAATCATACCGGGTTTCGGTTTGCGGCAAGTACAGTGCTCATCAGGGCCATGGGGGCAATAATAAAACTGTTCAATTTTTCCACCCAGAGGGGCCAATAATAATTGTAGTTTTTTATGCATTGCCTCGAGTGTTTCAAGAGTAAAAAGGCCTCTGGCAATGCCGGATTGATTAGTGGCAACCATTACCGAATAACCAGCCTGACAGAGTTGAGCAATAGCTTCAAGACTACCGGGAATGGGGATGAATTCATCAACTGATTTGATGTAGTCATCAGAATCCTGGTTGATGACACCATCCCGATCAAGAATAATTAAGCGTGGCATATTTGACTGTTATTCTACAATCGTTGACTGCAGTAAAGAGAGATCAGCAACCTGCATGAAGTGCCCCTGCAGCTGGCCAAGCAGAGCAATACGATTATTTTTTAAGGCCTCATCATCTGTCATGACCATAACGTCATCAAAAAATGTATCAACCACCGCTCTTAATTCAGATAATTCGGTTAATGCCTGAGTGTAAAGTGATTGAGCCAGTAGTGGTTCAACTCGTTTAGAAACAGAATTCAGTTGTTCAGCCAGATGCTTTTCTGCATCCTCTGTAAATAAATCACTATTAATTTCTGTTGGAATTATGCCATCAAGTTTCTTGAGTATATTGGCAATGCGTTTATTAGCCGCAGCTAAAGATTCGGCGGCTTCAAGTCGCTTGAATTGACTAACGGCTTCAATGCGGCAGGCAAAGTCATAAGGCTGAGCAGGTGTTAAAGCAACGACTGAATCAAAGACGTCTGTGCTGATAGCCTGATCAGCAAAATAACCTTTTAAACGATCCAGCATAAATTTATAAACAGGCTCACAGGCTTCTGCTGCATTAATTTTTACCGGAAACAGAGCCGCTGAATGTTTTAAGATAGCTGGAATATCCAGAACAAGCTTGTTTTCTATAATAGTACGCAGCAGACCAAGTGCCGCACGTCTCAGGGCAAAGGGGTCTTTATCGCCGCTGGGGATTTGTCCTAATGCAAAAATACCCATGAGTGTATCTATACGTTCAGCAATTGACAGCGCCTGACCTGTGGCAGAAGAAGGTGTCTGATCACCGGAAAAACGGGGCATATATTGTTCATCCAGAGCCACAGCAACCGCTTCGTCTTCACCATCATTGGCGGCATAATAGCGTCCCATGATGCCCTGCAGATCCGGAAATTCATTGACCATTTCAGACATGAGATCACATTTAGCCAATTGTGCTGCACGCTTTGCCAGACTGACATCAGTATTGAGTGCTTCGGCTATGATTGCCGCCAGTTCTGTAACACGCTGTGTTTTGTCATAAACTGTTCCCAGTTTATTTTGAAAAACAACACTTTTAAGACGCTCTAATTTATTCTCAAGCGGTGTTTTTTTATCTTGTGACCAGAAGAAATTAGCATCAGAAAGACGCGGGCGTATGACTCTTTCATTACCTTTTTTGATTTGTTCAGGATCAGAACTCTGGATATTACTGATGGTAATAAAATAAGGCATTAACTGCTCATTGCTGTCCATAATGTGAAAATATTTCTGGTGTTTTTTCATCGCAGAAATAAGTGCTTCAGCAGGGACGTCAAGATAATGCTTTTCAAATTCGCCGACAATCACCTGAGGCCACTCAACCATACTAGTGACTTCATCCAGCAACTCAGGATCAATGACTGCCTTGCCGCCAGTTTTAACAGCAGCATCAATGATTTGCTGGTGTATCAGGTCTTTTCGTTTGTCAAAATCGGCAATTACCATGCCCTGCTCTGCTAACAGCTTTTCATACTCAGAAGGTGCTGTTACGGTCAGTCTTTGAGGCTTGTGAAAGCGATGGCCGCGAGTGTAGTTTGAGGTGGAAACGCTGAGGATATTTGCGTGAATAACTTCATCACCCAATAAGAGAATGGCCCAGTGTACAGGTCGAACAAACATGGCATCCAGATCACCCCAGTGCATCCGTTTTGGAATGGGTAATTTATCCAGTGCTGTTTGAAAAATTGCAGGGATTAAAGCGGCACTTGGTTTGCCTTTTTCTGCAACGGTATAAGCAAGCCAGGCACCTTTATCGGTTTCTAATTTACTCAGTTGTTCGACTTCAACATTGCAGGATTTTGCAAAGCCCCGTGCTGCTTTTGTGGGGCAGCCTTCATCGTCAAAAGCAGCCTGCAGTGCTGGACCACGGCGTTGAACTGATTTGTCGGGCGATGTGGTGCTTAATTGCTTGATAACCAGAGCAAGGCGACGAGGCGTGGCATAAGATTTAATAGTCTCATAGCTTAAATCGGCATCATCAAGTCCTTTGGCGACACCATTTTTAAATGCCTGAGCCAGGCCTTTTAATGCTTTTGGCGGTAACTCTTCAGTTCCTAACTCTATTAATAAATCTTTTTTATCTGACACGGTTTCAACTCTTTTTGTGATTCTTTGATGTTATAGCGTTTTTGTTTCTGGCTATTAAGCCTTAGTTAGTGTCCATCCGTTAATTGACAGTTTTAGGCGAATGAATTCGCCCCTACAGAAAATATTACTCTATAATTCAATAGGTTATTAAACCAAGAATTGTAGGGGCGAATTTATTCGCCTATTAATGGATGGACACTAATTAATTTAATTTGGATTTTTTGCTGTTTTTGATTCTCAAATTGTGGGTGTTTTAAATCACTTTGCAAGACTTTGGCTTTAATATTATAATTAAATCATATCTGTTTTTATGGATTACCAATTTAACAGTAATTTAAAAAGACGTGCAGATATAACTGAGTACAGCAATGTCTGCAAGGCGACTGATACTATAATAAAATCAGCCAGCCATCCCCA
>JAPVVU010000271.1 GCA_028571885.1 Gammaproteobacteria bacterium
AGCGATAAGGATAACTTTGTCCGTTCTGAAGAGTCTTTAACCAGAGCAGCCAGTGTTTTAAAATCTTTATCCGATTGGAACAAAGGGAAGTAAAAGAAAAAGAAGTCGTAAGTTTTACAACTTACAATTTAAAACTTCTTCTAAAGCCCCAGGTCAATAAAATCCAGGCGATGATTGCCGCACGGATGTTCTGGTGATGGCCCCTGAGCTAATAATGCAGTACCTTCATTAATCTGCTGCTCTCTAAACCAACTGCGTAAAAAGGGAGTCCACTCCTCCCGATCATTTTCTACTTTTACAGGGAATACACCATAAGAAAATTGCAGTGACTGACAGGTACTTTCTTCTGAACTCAGTGCAGTAATCCAGACAGGCAAACGATATCGAGTCACATTTCGAGGCATACTGCCTGAACGTGTGGGAGTAATAACGGCTGTTGGATTAGTATTTCTTACAGAGAGTTGCAGATTATGAGCAATTAAGTCTGCAATTTTTTTCTTTTTACCCAGGCGCTCCAGTTCTCTATCCACTTTTAAGTGTGGTTCAGTTGCTATAGCTATTTCCGCCAGCATACTGGTTGCATCAATGGGATAAAGCCCCATTGCTGATTCACCTGATAACATTACGGCATCTGTACCATCCAAAATAGCATTCGCCACATCCGTGGCTTCGGCACGGGTGGGTCTCCGGTGCTCGGTCATTGATTCCAGCATCTGTGTCGCGGTAATGACTGGTTTACGATGTTGACCCGCTGATTTCATAATTTCTTTTTGAGTGACAGCCATGGAGGAAATCGGTATTTCAACGCCCAAATCACCCCGTGCCACCATAATGCCATCCGACACATGTAAAATACTGTCCAGATTCTCTAATGCGCCCGAGCGTTCTATCTTGGCAATCACAAAAGGATTATAACCCAGCTCAGAAGCCGCTTTTTTCAAATCCAGTATGTCTTCTTTATTAGCAACAAAAGACTGACTCACAGCATCCACACCCTGTTTAAGGGCAAATTCCAGACATTCCTTATCATGATTGGTAAAAGCACTAAAGCCCAGGTCAATACCGGGTAAGTTTAGACCTTTTCGTGAACGTAACTCACCACCTGAACGAACTTCACAACAAACATCGTTACCAGCGACCTTGGTGACCAATAGTGAAATCAGGCCATCATTAAGAAATAATTTATCACCTGTTTTTACGATAGTCGGCAGTTCTTTGAAACTGATCGATACACGATGTTGATCACCCATTATTTCTTCAGTCGTCAATATAAATTCTGCCCCATTCTTCAACTCAATAGGTTCTTCCTTCAATTCACCAATACGCATCTTAGGGCCAGGCAGGTCAGCCATTATTGCCAGACGCTTGCCCGTGTTTTCTGACGCCTCTCTAAGCTTTTTTATAATGGCGCCATGACTGGAAAAATCACCATGAGAAAAGTTAAGTCTGGCGACATTCATTCCAGCACGCAATAATGCTTCCATCATCGTTAAAGATTCTGTGGCCGGGCCAATAGTACAAACAATTTTGGTTTTATTTGCAGGATATCTCATGGAAAGTTGTTAAACCTCTGATTTCTATTGTGGCATACATCTTGTTCTGACAAGTAAAATAAACAGATGTAATTTAATCACCTTTTATGAGATATATCAAAAGAAGTTGTTTTAGTTTTTTTAACACCATAAACAATCTATCTCTTTGAAATATTGAAAGAAATATCATATTTTTAAAAACAATCTACAACATTAGCATCTTCTAATTTTCTTCCTTTCGTTTAAAAAATATCTAAAATCTGGTAAATTATCCGCTTTTATAATTCCATCATTCGTGAATAACTATTCAATAGCAATAGAAAGTAACGATGCCCACTTACGATGTAAAGGTACTTTTTAATATGGATTTAGCAAAATCATTAGGCGTTAAAATCAGTTCAAACCAGCGAGAAGCTGGTGATGAAAAAAAACGGCTGCAGCTTTATATTAACCTGAAGCTCCATTCCTCTGGACTCCCTGCTTGTGAAGCACAAGATTGCGATAATGATTTTTTCTCCATTGCTGATGACCTCCTACAAAGCTATCGTGAAAAATCACGTTTATTATCACAATATCTCTGCCCCGTCGATCAGCGGATTCAGGATTTTCTGGATGACTATCTACAAGACAGCGGCAGTGATAAGACTCCCGTTTTACCATCCAACACCCTGGTATTGGATCGCCATGGTGTTGCTCGTGAACTGTCTTTACCTGCTGATGGAAATTATTTTGAATCTGAGTTCGTAAAAAGCTATCGAGTGAGTCAGGGTGTTTTACATAACACCTCACGCGATCGCCGTACAACAGCGGGGTCGTTTCATATTGCTGAAGGCGGCTTGCCAGTACCTGGTGAAAAAAAAGCTGTACCCAAAATTGCCTATGCAAACTTACTGTATGAAGCCTTAAATCCACCCGCTGAATTAATGACTATTCCTTTTACCTCAGAACAAAAAGAACAGGCCCATAGTTTTCTATCTATTTTATTACGACCTATAGTCTGCCCTGAGATACCAGCGCTTGATCCCGCTAAATCTGAAGCAGAAAAAACCATGGAAATTCGTTTTTTTGCACCAGGTACTCTGGCCAGCAACCTTGATTTTGTCGAAAGTATTTTTGGTAATGCCGGCAACCCAACTTTATCTGAAAATGATGCAGGGCTGGATATTCAACACTGGGCTGGACATACCGGCTGTGTCATTTTAGCGCCTCACCTGGTTAGGATGAAGAAAAAAGATCTGGGTCTGCCGGACATTGATAGTGCGACTGAGCGCCAGAAAAAAGACGGCATGTGCTGGGAAACTGAAGATGAGCTTTATAACGACGGACAGCCGTTTAAGATCACAGCACGAGATAAAAAAGGCGTCATTGTCACCATCCTTGCTGACAATTATTTCGGCTACTGCAAAAAAGAAGTTAAAACTCAAATCAGTTACTCTGCTAACCTTTTTGGTCTGGCTGAAGAAGAGCATTCTGGTGGGGCCCTGGCCTTTCCACGACATAATCATGGTGAAGAGTTCGGCAAAGATTCACGCACAAAAAATACCGAGTATCATTTTTCAGATGTTTTACAAAAATATGGCGAAATAATGGATCTTCAAGATGAAGGCTATGCCATAGACAAGAAATTCCCACAAATTTTATATGTCCCTGAAAATCTGCAGATGGATCTCAATGAGCAGACAGTTTCCTGGATAAATCAGGGAAAAGCACATACCATTAAGCTGAAACCCGGACTGATTTATATGCATCCCAGTGGTTACAAAATTGCTATGGAGAAACACCCTAAAGCACCTTCCTGGCGTATTGTCGGTACGGATGCAGAGGGTACCTTCTGTCACAAGCCGTCAACAGTTTCCGGTGGTGGAAAATCTGAAATATCTAAAGCCATTGATGATGCCGTTATTTATGGCCCGTTATTCGTCAACAAGCTTGATGATGCCATGGAAAAAATGGCTGAAATTTTCAGTTATGATTACTCCCACCGCTATCTGGATGAGTTTGCACCTGATTATAACGATCACCCGCCACGCTCACCTTTGAGCATGAATAGAAGTCTCGGCTCAATGATTAAGATGCTGACACCATCGGAAGAAAAATTTACACCCGAATACAATGCCTGGTTAGAAACAATCCCTGAGTCAAACAAAGCACTGGCTTTTGTCATCAAGCGTTTCTATCGCCCTGAATGGGGCAGCAACTGGAAGAAACATTTTACAGTTGACATGATTGATGGTGTTCAGGGACATGAGCTCAAATATCAGGACAGACAATTAATCATGTCCTATTTGCGGGTCGGTTTTGATCAATGTGGCGCATGGCGCATTTTCAAAATGCGTCAGGATTATATTGTTGCTGAAAAACTCCAGATGGAAGATGATATCAGTGCATCAGTAGTCATACCAGCCAAACGACTGATTAATATGCCTGAGAAGAATAAGCATGAGTGCGTCAAGTTGGTCAAAAACTGTGAATACCGCCTGTTTCAACGACCCGATGATGCCGTTATCAAAGGTTTTGACAAACAAACTGAACTGGAGATGTCATTACCTGACAATTTTGTTGCTAATTACCAGCCTCTGACACCTGATATTCTTAAAGAACTCAGTGAAGATCAGGTTGAGTTTGATAAATATACGCCACCCATGCGAGATTTCCTGCTCGATAGTCTGGCACAAGGCAAGACCGCTGTCTCATCAGCCCATCCTTTAATGGTTGATGGTGCCCCCAGTAAGAACCCCCGTTATTTACAGTTACGTTCTGATGTGGCTCAGCCTGTCAAACGCTACCTGGCAGAAATGAGTGCTCGCATGCACCGTCGCGCGTCACTTGATGAAAGCATTTGCTTCCCGGTAGATGCCGTGTTGACCGGACGTCGAAATAATCCACCAGAACCTGAGGCCGGCATACGCTCTCTGGCGGTTTATAATCCGATTCATTATCAGGAATTACCTGAGTTATTTATGGATTTTATTTGTAGTCTTACAGGCAAATCACCATCAACCACTGGAGCAGGTTCTGAGGGTGCTCTCACTAAAGGCCCATTTAACGCCCTGCTGCCCACAGCTGATGTCAACAATGCTCTGGTCTCATACATCCTGACAGACTATTCAGGCTTCAGCAGCGCTGCTGGCTACGTTGGCCCTCAGACTAAGGTAAATCATGATATTAGTTTGATTATTCCTGAAATATGGGCACAGTTAAAACCAGAAAAAAGACGTCCAGCTTATCTGATAAACAAAGGACAACTTGAGAAGCTCGAAGACTTTGAACACAAGGGTCAAAAAGTGTTAGCCAGTCGCCTGGG
>JAPVVU010000272.1 GCA_028571885.1 Gammaproteobacteria bacterium
CGAGGCCAACTACACATTCAGATCCTGTCTATGTAAAAAATGGAGTGATTCATTATTGTGTGTCTAATATGCCGGGAGCATATCCGAAAGCCTCCACTATTGCACTAACCAATGTAACAATTCAATACATTCAAGAAATAGCAGAAAACTCACTCAATGGATTTATGTCGGATAAGGGGAAAATTAAAACGATTAATGTCTTTAGAGGGAAAATAGTTTCTACAAAGGTGGCGTCAGACCTTGGTATGCAGGACAGTTACGAGGCTATGGAAGATATTGTAATCGACAAATAAAGTAAGTATTTGTATGCAGAAATAATACCTGCCAGAGAGAAAAAACCGTCACAGGGACTTTTTTCTAAAATTCTCAGGCAGGCACCCGGGTAACATGAATATGTTTTTAAGGTTTATATATCATCTAAACCAGATAAACCATTTATAGACCAGTTTGAAATGTCAGCAAGACCAGTCGTGTCATCTTCATTCTCGTATTTAATACGACATGCATACCTTTTGGTGAAAGCAGCCGCGTCGGCAGGTAATACTTCAATATCGGCATTTATCAGGTATTCATAGTTTCCCATGCTGAATGCATTAAGTGGTTGCTCAGGAAAGGTAAAAGAGTGTTCAGGAAAAAGATCATTTGCAATATATGAATTACATTGACTAAAAGCGTTATCAGTCATTAGAGTATTCGTTGAAACCCGGTTAAGTTTGTCGTCAGAATCCTCAAGAAAAAAATCAGAAGCGGCAATATCGTAAAGAATAGGCATCACAACTTTATACTGAAATGCTAACAGTGCAATAAGGCCGACAACAAACAGGAAGACTTTGTTTTTATAAAACTTCATAAAATAAATTTATAATTGATTGAAAATAAAGCCATTCTATCAAAGATATCTGCGGTGGTGAAGAGACAATAGAAATACTTGTTTGAATGATAATTCCAGAAGTAAAAGAAATAGAGCTTATTCTCTTGACATGGCATAGAGAGCTGAGTAAACTCCTAGCACCACTTAGGAATGGGTGGATGCATATTTTAGTTTTTATGTGCAAATAAAAGGATTTAATTGAGACTCTCAGCTTTTTTGCTGGGATTATATAAACTTTTAGGAGGTAGAAAAGGCTGCTACAACTGAGTCAGTTAAGGCTGATGCTGCGGAAGCACCGCTTTTAAATCAAAGAAACCTGTGGGCTGGGTTGATGTTATACCTGGTTTTCTATTCATTCATTCGTTGGTACGAAGGTGTTTACGGCTGGTCAGCTGGTCTGGATTCATTCGCACCTGAGTTCGAAACATATTGGATGAATATGTTATACATTGAGTTAGTTCTGGAAGTTGTTGTTTCAGCTGCTCTTTGGGGTTACATTTGGAAATCACGTGATCGTAAAGTAATGTCTATCACTCCTCGTGAGGAATTGAGAAGACATTTTACTCACTGGACATGGTTGGTAATGTACGGTTGGGCTATCTACTGGGGAGCTTCATACTTCACAGAGCAAGATGGTACATGGCATCAAACAATCGTTCGTGACACTGACTTTACACCAAGTCACATCATTGAGTTCTATTTGTCATACCCAATTTACATCATCACAGGTGTATCTGCATTCTTATATGCTAAAACTAGATTGCCAACATACAGCGAAGGTTTACACCTGATGTATTTGGTTGCTGTTATTGGTCCTTTCATGATTCTGCCAAATGTTGGTCTGAACGAATGGGGACATACTTTCTGGTTCATGGAAGAGTTATTCGTTGCACCATTGCATTACGGTTTCGTATTCTTTGGTTGGGCGGCTCTTGCTATCATGGGCGTTATGAATACAGAAGTTCAAGCAATTGGTAAATTACTGAAAAAAGACCTGGCTTAATTGCATAGGTTCTAAATAAGTAATAAAAAAAACTATCTCCTGGCTGGTTCCGTTCAATTGTGGGCGGAACCAACTTGGAAGAAAGTTAATAAAAAATATAATTTTAATTTTTAGGAGGTAAGCTAATGAGCGCATCTCAATCAGCTGTACGATCTCGTGCAGAAGCCGTAGCGGTTTCACGCACATTCGACTGGATGATTCTTTTTGTTTTGTTTACTGCAGTACTAGGTGGATATCATATTCACTATATGTTGACTGGCGGTGACTGGGATTTCTGGAGTGACTGGAAAGATAGACGTTTATGGGTAACTGTAGCACCTATCGTTTCAATTACTTTCCCTGCTGCTGTTCAAGCATGCTTGTGGTGGAGATACCGTTTGCCAATAGGCGCAACACTATGCGTATTAGCATTGTTGTTGGGTGAGTGGATTAACAGATATATGAACTTCTGGGGATGGACATATTTCCCAGTAAACTTCTGTTTCCCATCACAACTTATTCCTGGTGCTATCGTACTTGACGTTATCTTAATGTTAGGTGGGTCTATGACTCTGACAGCAGTAGTTGGTGGTTTGGCTTGGGGGTTATTGTTCTACCCAGGTAACTGGCCAGTAATTGCTCCTTTACACGTGCCTGTTGAATACAACGGTATGATGTTTACATTGGCTGATTTACAAGGTTATCACTACGTACGTACTGGTACTCCTGAGTACATCAGAATGGTTGAAAAAGGTACTTTAAGAACTTTCGGTAAAGACGTTGCTCCTGTATCAGCGTTCTTCTCAGGTTTCGTATCAATCATTATTTATTTCTTATGGCACTTCTTCGGTAGATGGTTCTCTAAAACAGACTTCATCTCTGATGACGCTTCTTAAAGAAAAAATATAATAAATACGAGGCTGGCGATAGAAAATCAATCGCCAGAAAGTCTTACACTAATTTCTCTAGTTAATAGAGGAGGGTATATGAAACTGATAAAAGACAAGGTTGCTAAACTATCCTTTGTCGCACTGCTGGTTACAATGACAGCAGCGATTTTTTACACACCAACAGCGTCAGCACATGGTGAAAAGTCACAAGCGGCTTTCATGCGTATGCGTACTATTCACTGGTTCGATCTGGACTGGTCAAAAGACGAAGTTGCAATTAACGAAACAATGACAATTTCTGGAAAACTGCATGTATTTGCTGGATGGCCAGAAACTGTTGATAAACCAGAAGTTGCTTTCTTGAACATCGGTATTCCTGGTCCAGTATTTATTCGTGCTGGTTCTTGGATCGGTGATCAACTGGTTCCACGTTCTGTATCATTGGAATTAGGCGAAACTTATACGTTTAAAGTCTTGTTAAAAGCGCGTCGTCCAGGTGACTGGCACGTTCATACTATGTTAAATGTTGAAGGCGGTGGTCCAATCATTGGTCCAGGTAAATGGGTAACTGTTACTGGTTCAATGGGTTCATTTGTTAATCCATTAGTTACATTAACTGGTGAAACAATTGACCTGGAAACCTATGCTCTAGACAACATCTACTTCTGGCATGCTTTCTGGTATGCAATTGGTGTAGCATGGATGGTGTTCTGGGCTAAACGTCCAATCTTCATTCCACGTCACCTTGCTGTAGCTGCTGGTAAAGCAGATACTTTAATCTCAGCTGGTGATAAAAAAGTGGGTGTAGCATTCGCAGTAGGTACTATGGTTATTGTTGCTGTTACTATGGGCACAACTAACGAAAAATACCCTGTAACTACACCGCTTCAAGCAGGTCTAATGCGTGGTATGGTTCCAGTTGAAATGCCTGAGGCAACAGTAACTGTTGTAGTTAACGACGCATCTTACCGTGTTCCAGGTCGTGCAATGCAAATGGATTTAACTATCACTAACAACGGCGATTCTGCTGTTCGTTTGGGTGAATTCATGACTGCATCTGTTCGTTTCTTGGACGCTGATGTATTAGAAGATGAAACAGGTTATCCTGATGACTTGTTAGCTGAAGAAGGTTTAACTGTTTCTGACAACAGCCCTATTGCTCCAGGTGAGACTAGAAATGTTGAAGTTACAGCTTCTGACGCTGCATGGGAAGTTTACCGTTTAGCTGACTTGATCTACGATCCAGACAGCCGTTTTGCTGGTTTGTTATTCTTCTATAACGAAGAAGGCGAACGTCAAATGGTTATGGTTGACGCTCCATTAATCCCATCTTTCATCTAATGAAAACAATCTAAAACTTATAGTTTTAGATTAGGGATAGAACCCTCATCACCGTAAGGTGGTGGGGGTTTTTTTATGTTTGAAAGAAATATTAAATGGTATGCTTTTTATTATTCCGTCACATAATCCTCACGAAAAAAGCTCCTCGTGTATTGTTCTAGCTACAAGCTTCCTGCCCTAGTTGCGTTAATCCATGCCTATCCGGTTGCAATTACAAGGCTATTACAAATAAAGTACCTCCACTCTCCGGAGTGGGTTCTTCTGTAGGTTTGATACCCAGCAGAGAATAATAGTCTGCTGCTCCAAGTTGATTTAGGAGTTAACCAGGCAGGCTGCGTTACTCTACATATTGCATCCATGCAGGCTTCTTTTGGAAAGGGTTTTGAGAGCTTTTACCAGCCATAAAGGACTGCTAAGTACTACATCAATCTTGTAATGACGGTTATGCTTTTTGTAGAGTGGACTTCAGTCTGCTATGTGAAAGAGACAACTTGTAAGGCAGGCGGACTGATCCAGCTCTTCAGTGTCCGTCACTATAACAACGATGGATTCAAGTATGTGATCCGAAAGTCGGTTAAAAAGTTATTCATTTCCGGTTCTATTGTCGGGAATCTATTGTTTAAAATGCCAGGATTCTGGCTAAAAGCTCATAGGAATGATGAGATAGTTTCCTTACGAACTTAAGAGTTGTTGTATAAGGTTAAAGATAGAAGGATAAAACCTTAA
>JAPVVU010000273.1 GCA_028571885.1 Gammaproteobacteria bacterium
CAGCTTTATTTAAGAGATGCACTGCATGAAATTGATTTACCGGAAAATTATCCCGGCCAGTTTGGGAATGTTGGATTTAAAACCACAGGCTGGGAAAATATTGACAGCAAACTGCATCATTTAAAATTTACTGTGTGTGTGGATAAGATATAGTCTGTAAGCATAACACAGCTGATTTTCCTGATAGCAGAAAGTTCGTAAGTTGCTGCTTTCTCGTCTATACTCTACTCTATAGTTAGCTCAAGGCCTGTCATTTTAGCTCAGGGCTGAACCAGGCACTTGATACTAATTCTTACATAAATGACAGACAGGTATGCTGTGGATAAAGTCGCTCCAGAATTTAAAATTGCCTACAACAATTCACTGCTAGAGATTAAGTTGGCGGGTGACTGGACACTTGATTCAGAACTCTCTGCTGCCAGGCTGCCTGATAAATTTGAGCGTGAACTGGAACAGCAATTCAAGCAAAATTCTGAGCTGCAATCTGTACAAATCACAATGGATCAGGTGACGGCCTGGAATTCAGCATTATTGACATCAATTCTTTCCCTGAGCGAATTATGTGAACAATATCAGGTGAAATTTGATATGGCACAACTGCCTTTAGAAATGAATCGCCTGATTAAATTGTCTTCCAAAATACCCTCAAGGGGAATTAATGATCATCATGAGAAAAATTTCTCATTTCTGCATAACGTCGGCAGTGATGTTATTGCTTCAGTAAAAGACGTGGGAGAGGTGATTAAATTTATTAGTGAATCCGGTGTGGCTTTTGTCTCAATGATCAAGGGTAAAGCCATTTATCGTTCTTCTGATACCTGGTTAATTATGCAGCAGACTGGTGCAGAAGCAATGCCTATAGTAAGCCTGTTAAATTTTCTTGTGGGTGCTATTTTAGGTTATATTGGTGCTATGCAGCTGGAAAAATTTGGTGCTGAAATCTTTATCGGGGATATGGTCGGTGTGGCAATGACACGGGAAATTGCGGCAATTATCACGGCCATTATTATGGCCGGCCGTTCGGGGGCGTCTTTTGCTGCACAATTGGGCACCATGAAAGTTAATGAAGAAATTGACGCCCTTAGAAGTATGGGCTTGTCCCCCATGGAATTTTTAGTTCTGCCGCGAATGATTGGCATGATGCTGATGATGCCGCTATTGGCAATCTATGCCAGTTTTATGGGGGTTTTGGGTGGAGCTCTGGTGGCTTATGCTCTGTTAAATATTACTTTCGAGCAATATATTAGTGTCGTTGTTAAATCGGTAGGACTCAATGATATTGCAGCAGGGGTTTTTATGGCTACTGTTTTTGGTGTCATAGTCGCTGTTGTGGGTTGTCAAAAAGGCATGAGTTGCGGCAATAATGCGGAAGCCGTAGGTGCATCTACAACGTCTGCCGTTGTTACTTCAACAGTGATTATATTTATCAGTGCTGCAGTGTTGACCGTTATTTATGGTGTGCTGGGGATATAACTATGACTGGACACTCTATAGATTCCCCTTCAAAGACTGATTTAATCACTCATTCAAACACTATTTTAAGCAATGGATGCTCAGTCAATGATGCTATCATTGTTGAAAATCTCACATTGGCCTACGGCAAGCAAATTATTCAGCAGGATCTGAATTTTACCATCAAGCGAAATGATATCTTTATTATCATGGGTAATAGCGGTAGTGGTAAAAGTACCTTAATGAGAGCAATGACAGGCTTAAACAGGCCCTCAAACGGTGATGTTTTTTACCATTGTGAAAATGTTCATAATGGCTTTTGGCAAGCCTCTGATGCTATGCAGTTAAATATAATGGAACAGTTTGGTGTTATGTTCCAAAATGGTGCTCTATTCAGCTCGATGACACTGCTGGAAAACGTCTCATTGAGACTGACGCAAACCACAAAATACAGTCCAGGCAGGATTCGTAAGATAGCAGCGTTTAAATTAGCTTTAGTGGGCTTAAAAGGATTTGAACATTATTATCCTGCAGAAATAAGCGGCGGTATGCAAAAGCGGGTGGGTATTGCCAGAGCAATGGCGATGGATCCGCCGATTTTATTTTTTGATGAGCCCTCTGCCGGTCTTGATCCCGTTAGTTCAAAACTACTGGATGATTTATTGCTGGAATTACAGGATAGTATGGGGATCACAATGGTTATTGTGACTCATGAACTGGACAGTATTTTTGCTATTGGGAATAATGCAATTTTTCTGGACAATGAACAAAAAACTATTATTGCCAAAGGCAATCCGAAAGAACTTTTAGCAAATAATCGTCATGAGCAGGTGCAGGCCTTTCTCAGTAGAGGTAAACTATTAAGGGGTCAGGAATAATGAGCATAAAGGCAAACCCAACGGCCGTAGGCGGGTTCGTAATTGGAGCAATTTTTTTAATAGTAGTCAGTTTTCTGGTTCTGGGCTCGGGCCGTTTTTTTAAAAATGACATGAGGCTGATGGCGGTTTTTCCCGGCACTGTTAATGGCTTACATGTTGGCTCAGCTGTTTTGTTTCGTGGTGTTAATATTGGTTCAGTGGCTGAAATCAAGATTTATCATAATCATAAAACTCAGCAAAGCCTGGTGCCTGTTTATATTGATTTAAAACAGGAAGTCATGGAATTAATGGTTCAGGGAGAAGACCAGTCTAAGTTAACTCAGGAGCAGGCTCTTGCATTGATGGTTGATATGATTAAAGCAGGTCTGCATGCCCGGCTTACGCTTGAGAGTCTGGTTTCGGGACGGCAACTTGTTGAGTTTGAATTTGATGCCGATATTCCAATTAAACTGACGGGTATTGATAAAAAGTATCTTGAGATCCCAACTGTTGAATCGGATCTGGATAAATTACAAAATTTATTTAAAACCATTCCATTAAAAGAGTTAACAGAAAGTTTGATTATTACGGTAACAGAAATTAACAAAATGTTTGCTGACAAAGATGCAAGAGAAATTTTTGATAATATCAATGCCACTATTGTTGGTAGTCGTCAGTTTATCAATAACCTCAATGAGCAGGTCATTCCTCTATCGGAATCAACACGGGAACGATTAACTGAAGTGCAAATACTGTTAAAAAACACAGAAACACAATTAACAAAAACACTACTTGAACTCACTCAATTGTCAAGTAATGTGAATGAAAAACTAACCAAATTAACCACTTCAGCGACCACTGCATTTGATAAGAGTGATGTCGTATTATCAAATATGAATGACATCGTTGACAAGAAGAGTGCAATACGTAATGAACTGGAACGAAGTTTAAAAGAACTTTCCAGAGCTGCAAAATCAATGCGCGTTTTTACGGAGTATCTGGAACGTCATCCAGAAGCTTTAATTAAAGGTAAAAAATACTAATATTCATGGCTATGGTAAATTAGAAAGCATAGCCGCAGAAATGTTTTATAGGAGAATGGTTACATGACTTTATTGAATTCGCACAAAATTATTTTTGTTCTGATACCTGTTTTGTTCGCAATACTATTTGTTTCCGGATGCGGTACTTCACAAAAAACAGATTTTTACCAGCTGGAGGAAACCAGCAATACTTCTTTGTTAGGTATTGAAAAAGGGCACATTATCGGCGTTGGTCCTATTCATTTTCCTGAATATATTAACCGGCCTCAAATAGTGACCAGAAACTCAGCTCATCATTTGAATGTTTCGGAGTTTAATCGCTGGATTGAACCCATAACGGATAGCATAAGTCGTTTACTGGTGATTAACTTATCAAATAACATGAATTCAAATCGAGTTTACTGGGTGCCAAGAGAAGACAGGCAATATCCTCTTGATATTAGAATTGCCATTGATATTGGTCGTTTTGACGGACAGTTGGGAGGTGATGTTTTTCTGGAGTCCCGTTGGAGTATCTTCGATAAAAATGATAATCCGGTACTTACCAGGGTTTCTCTTATTAAAGTACCTGTTAAGGGTGTAACTTATGATGATTTGGTGGTTGCCATGAATAAAGCCTTGCAGGCACTGGGCAAAGAAATATCACAAGCAGCAAAGCCTTTTCTTCCTCAGTAAAAAATATTCATTACCAATATGCGACTTAAAGTTATTTTGAATCAATGTTTTTAACCATTATTCATACTCTCAAGCTTGGCAGAATATGAATCATACAGAGCTCAAGCAGCTAATGACACAGAGTGTCAAGCTGCAATGAAATACTTTGAAGAGACAAAATGCTTTTTAAGTTTTGAGCGTTCTAATATGAAGCCATTTTTCAAGTAAAAACATAGTAATAATAACAAGGCATCCATTTAATTTGTACTAGAAATCTTGAATGAATCCAATGACTTTTTTCGATTGACATACTCAATGAAGATTTCAATATCCTTCACTTTATGTTGGCGTAAACGCTTTGAAGGCTCATTCGTTTTTAAAAAAAAATATAACTTTCAACACGAACGACATACCATCGTTCAACTGGAGGTTTGATATTGTTTGAATGCAATATTGAAATGTATTGATCCCAAAATTTTCATATTGCAGTATCATCCTGGTCTGACACCATAAACATCCTTGTGTAACATTTAATTCGATTATGACACACTTTGTTTTTTGTAAAAATATCAAAGGTGCCATCTTGTCTGAATATTTGGCAAATGTTCCAGTTTTTTATCTTTAATACACGAAAAATCATGGATTATTAGGATGCTTGAATAAAAGTTAAAAAATGTCTCACGTGTTGGATAAAAAAATAAATAAAATTTGTAAGGGTTATTTTTATATGACAGCTTGTAAAAAAATGTAGGGTTTTAGGTACAAAAAGAA
>JAPVVU010000274.1 GCA_028571885.1 Gammaproteobacteria bacterium
CCCTTTAGAAATTAAAGAAACCCTTGAAGAAGGTGCTGAGATTATTAATTTACGTGCTATTAAAGCCATAAATGATAAGCAAATTACTCTGGAATTACTAAAAACCAGTGAAGAGCACCATTCAGGGCATTCTCATGTTGTTGAAACGGGGGAATATGAATCAATAGAAGCTGATATTGTTGTTCTGGCTATCGGTCAGGTTATCGATCAACAACTATTTGAAAACACAGCCCAAATTGAAATCAAAAACAACGCTATTCAAATAGATAATATTATGCAAACGGGGCAGGAGGGCATCTTTGCTGTCGGTGATGCGGTACCCTCGCAACGTTCGGTCACAACGGCTTTAGGACATGGAAAAAAAGTCGCTCGTGCTATCAATGCCTGGCTTAATGGTCAAGTCTACCAGCCAGCGCCGCAAAATGAAGTCGCTACCTTTGATAAAATGGAACCCTGGTATTATTCTGATGCACCCAGAACAATTCAGCCATATCTTGATGCCGTAAGACGGAAAAATGGCTTTGCTGAAGTGGTGGGTGATTTAGATCAGGATCACGCAAAATATGAAGCAAGACGCTGTATGTCATGTGGAAACTGTTTTGAATGTGATAACTGTTATGGTATCTGCCCTGATAATGCGGTGACTAAGCTTGGTCCCGGCAAGGGATTTGAATTTAAATATGATTATTGTAAGGGCTGCGGTATGTGTGAAGCTGAATGCCCATGTGGCGCAATTTCAATGCAGGCAGAAGAAATCTAGTTAGGCATGTTTTATCAGACTATTATTTAATATTGAACATTGTTTAATTGTGTGCTATTTTTATTAAGAATTGTTTAAATTATGTAACTATTTAGCGTGTATTTATTAATTACCTTTGTTAAGCCTATGGTCACTCATTTTTCTGACTTTGCTTTCTGTTATGAGAAGGCACTTCGTTCAGACAATCAAAGTCAGAAAAATAAGCAACCACAGGCTTTTTGTAAATAATACGCTGAATAGTTACTAAATTATTAACTCACTCAAATTGCGGTATTAAAATGAACTTCAGTTCTTTACTCACCAGTAAATATTTTGCACCCTTATTCTGGACTCAGTTTCTAGGTGCTTTTAATGATAATCTTTATAAAAATGCATTGATAATCCTGGTCACCATTAATGCAGCAACATACACAAGCATTTCTATCGATCTGTTGATTCCTCTCAGTGGTGGGATATTTATTTTACCTTTTTTCTTGTTTTCTGCGCTTGCGGGGCAGTTAGCAGATAAGTTTGAAAAATCAAAATTGATCCGTTTTGTTAAAATCGGTGAAATTAATATTATGCTTTTGGCAGGATTAGGATTTTATCTGGAAAATATCTGGTTTATGCTGGCTGTGTTATTTTTTATGGGCTGTCAATCTTCATTATTCGGTCCTGTTAAATACAGTATTCTGCCGCAGCATTTATCTGAGGAAGGTTTGTTAAAAGGCAATGCCTTCATAGAAATGGGCACTTTTCTGGCTATATTGCTGGGTACTATTGTGGGTGGTGTTCTAATTATGGATAGAGAGTTTGGCCGTCTCTATATTAGTGCGTTAGTTATTAGTATTGCAGTTATAGGCTGGTTAAGCAGCCGGAAAATCCCTATAGCCCAATCAGCAAATAAACAATTGAATATTAACTGGAATATTTTTTCTGAAACCTGGAATATTATTGCAGCAGCAGCAAAATCTCGTTTGATTTTCGGTACTATTATCGCTATTTCATGGTTTTGGTTTGTGGGTGCGACTTTGCTGTCAGTGTTGCCCTTGCCGGGGTTTACTGTTGATATTTTATATGCAAAGGAACAGGTTATTACTTTATTACTAGCACTTTTTTCAATAGGGATTGGCATTGGTTCAGTGGTTGCCGGTAAATCGAAAACATTAAGAAAAAGTCTTAAATGGATTATTATTGGGGCAATAGGAATTAGTCTTACTGCTTTGGATTTATCCCAGGTAAGCAGCGAACTGATGAACATTAATTTACTTCAGGGGGACGAGGAAGTTGCAGCATGGCATGCTATGTTCAAAAATCCTTTAACTGCTCATGTTTTAATTGATATTCTGTTATTAGGTATGTCTGGCGGTTTTTATATTGTCCCGCTGTATGTAATTCTGCAGGAACACAGTGCAATTGAATCTCGTTCAAGGACTATTGCGGCAAATAATATCATTAATTCGCTCTTTATGGTGGTCTCTGCTATTGCCACTATGTTATTACTCGATAATAACGTAACACTTGATATGTTATTTGCTCTTATCGGACTATTAAATATTTCTATTTTTGTTTTTTTATACTGGCGTTTTTCCGCTGCGGTGAAAAATATCGTCGTTTAAAAATCATTGTTTAAAAATAGCTATCGTTTAATCAATTGCTGCATTTAAAGTAATATTGTAAGGGGGGAGGGCATTAAGAATTTTTTTGCCATAAAACTTAGTGATGACTCTATTGTCCAGAAGAGTGATCCTACCTTTATCAGTTTCTTTTCTAATTAAACGTCCACAGGCCTGAACTAACTTTATGGATGCATCAGGCACAGATATTTCCATAAATGCGTTTCTTCCCTGAGATTCAATCCATTCAGTCAGAGATGCATCAACAGGATTATTGGGAACAGAGAAAGGCAATTTGGCAATGATAACATGCTCACAGTATTTTCCCGGCAGATCAATCCCTTCTGCAAAACTGTTAAGACCCAGAATGACACTGCCTTTACCTTTATCAATCTGTTTTTTATGATCATTAATTATTACCTGTTTATTTCTTTGTCCCTGAGTCAGCAGCAGTTTTTTCCAGATATCATCGCTGCGTAAAAGTTCGTATTCTACATCAGTCATTTGTTTCTTAGAGGCAAATAGAACCAAAGTACCTTTATCGGGATCAATTATTTTCTTTAATATTTCAATCACTTCATCAGTATGGTCCTGGTATTGAGTCGCGTTACTGTGCATTTGAGGAACAATGAATTCAACATTTTCCTGATAATTAAATGGACTGGGTAAAATGTTAAAAAAACCCGGGACTCCAGAATTCAATACGTAACGATCAAAATTACCCAGAGCAGCGATTGTTGCACTGGTTACAACAGCACCATAACATTGAGACCAGAGAATTTGCTCGAGCGTATTTGCTGCGAGTATCGGACTACAGGATAATTCAATACCCTGAGTATCATTGCTTTTCAAGCTATTAAAGCTGGAGTTATTTACTTGATCAATTTTATGTAACCAGCGGGCATTGGGTGGCTGGCCTTCCTTGTCTGTTTGAGTAAAAAACTCGAATAAATTCATTGCTGCACTTGCCCGACCTTCCATGGGCGCTAATGCGGGCATCCACTGTTCTGCAACTTCTGTTTTCAGCCCTGTAATTTCTCCTTCCAGGGTATCCTTTAGTAAGGTATTGATGTGCAATAACTGTCCGGTTAGCTTTTCAAACTGTTTCAGCAGCTGCTGGCATTGATTTTTTAATGGCTCAGGTACTTGTCCAAACTCAAAACGCAAAATTTGATCTTTAGAGTTTCCTGTGGCATTTCTTGTCGGGGAAGAAAATCTGTTTTCAGGAAATTTAAACTGACCGACTATAGTTTCAAGATTGTGGATTTCTGTGGTGATATCTTTAGCCTGTTCAGGAAAATGAGTAATTATCTGCTGAATTTGTGCTGGTGGTTTAGCTAAAGAGGCAAAATTATTCAGTGTTGAGTTGACCTGTTCAAGCCACTTAAGGGTAGTATTAATATGAAAAGAATAACTGAAATGATTAATGGCTTTTAAAGGTAAATGATGACCTTCATCAAAAATGTAAATGCATTCATCCGGCGGGGGCAGAATATATCCACCACCCATATTCAAATCGCTTAAAACAAGATCGTGATTAGCAATAATGCAATCCACTTTAAAAATTGATTCACGCGCTTTAAAGTAGATGCATTCATTATAAAAAGAACAACGCTTACCACTGCATTGATGTTGATCAGATGTCAAAGGCAACCAGCTGCTTTGTGAGATAGAGTCGTGCCAGCTATCGATTTCACCATCCCAGGACTTTTTTTTATACGCCTGATATAAGTCATCATAAAGTAAAATATCATCTTTATTATTGAGTAGAACTTCATTAGCGGGTATATCAAGTGGCAGATCAGTTTGATTTTTATGCGCGATGAAATTGTCGAGTTTATGTAAACAAACATAACGTTTTCGACCTTTGGCAAGCGTGAACGAGAAATTCAAACCGCTATGACGTTGTATATCAGGCAAATCTTTTAACAGAATTTGTTCTTGTAAGGCTATTGTTGCAGTAGAAATGATGAGTTTCTTTTTGTGCTCTTTGGCAATTGGGAGTGCCGCAACGATATAGGCAATTGTTTTGCCGGTGCCTGTGCCTGCTTCTAAAGTACAGATATGTGGTTGTTCGGGATTATCGTGGTCGATATTACCTAATGTTCGGGCAATATCAGCGATCATAAGCCTTTGACCATATCTGGGCTTGATTTCTTTACTCTCCAATATATGGGAATAGGCGTCTTGTATGGTTGTTTTTAATTTATCTGTCAGCACAAACAGAGTGTATCATTATTTATACAGTGACAAAATAAGCAGTAGGGAATTATTAGGCAGGTAAATAGATTTTAACTATTAAATTAACGTAACTATTCAGCGTATATTTCTTAATGACCACTGTTGAGCCCATGGTCACTTATTTTTCTGACTTTGAGAACTCGCTACGCTCAGACAATCAAAATCAGAAAAATAA
>JAPVVU010000275.1 GCA_028571885.1 Gammaproteobacteria bacterium
AGCCTATGGTCACTCATTTTTCTGACTTTGATTGTCTGAGCGCAGCGAGTTCTCAAAGTCAGAAAAATGAGTGACCATAGGCTTAACACGGGTAATTAATAAATACACGCTTAATGAATGATAAGCAACTTTAATTACTTTTTTTACGTGCAATTTTTTACAATTATTTTTTTATAAGCAACTTTTTACAACTATTTTTTTATAAAACAAGATATACGAAAACTATGGCTAAATTTAATTCGATTGAAGAAATACTGGAAGATATCCGTCAGGGGAAGATGGTCATCATTGTTGATGATGAAGACCGTGAAAATGAGGGCGATCTGCTCATGGCTGCCAGTAAAGTGACACCTGAAGATGTGAACTTTATGGCCACCAATGGTCGCGGTTTAATTTGTCTGACATTGACACAGCAGCGCTGCAAACAATTACAGATTCCTTTAATGGTTGATGACAATAGTGCCGAGTACGGTACTAACTTTACTGTCTCTATTGAAGCCGCAGAAGGCGTAACAACAGGTATTTCAGCAGGCGATCGAGCGGTTACAATTCAGGCGGCAGTTGCCGAAAATGCTAAACCAGCGGACATTGTTCAGCCAGGACATATTTTTCCATTAAAAGCACAGCCAGGTGGTGTGTTAACACGTGCAGGCCATACTGAAGCGGGTTGTGATTTATCTCGAATGGCAGGACTGGATCCTTCAGCAGTGATAGTTGAGATTCTGAATGAAGATGGTACTATGGCGAGAAGGCCGGATTTAGAAGCCTTTGCTGAGAAATTTGATCTTAAAATAGGTACCATTGCTGATCTTATTGAATACCGCTTGAAAAATGAACATTCAGTTGAAAAAGTCAGTGAATGCAATTTACCGACAGAATCGGGTGATTTTCGTCTGGAAGCCTACCATGACGCAATCTCAGGTCAGGTACATTTAGCGATGATTAAGGGTAAAATCAATTCAGACGAACCTGTGCTGGTCCGGGTTCATATGGAAAATTCTTTCTGCGATATGCTGGGCGCTCAAATGGATGATTGCGGCTGGCCTCTCAATGACGTGATGCAACGAATGGATGAAGAAGGCAGTGGTGTCATTGTTATTTTGCGCAGCCATGAAACCAGTAGTGAATTGACTCATCGAATTGAACACTATCAGAAATTACAACAGGGTAAACTTTCTTCTCATCCAGGAAAAACCAAAGATCTGCGTACCTATGGTTTGGGTGCTCAGATATTGAAGTCTATTGGTGTCAAACACATGAAAGTCATGTCTGCACCGAAGAAAATACATGGCCTGTCAGGCTTTGGGCTGGAAGTAGTGGAATACTACTCTGGTAATTCCAAAGGGTAATTCGAAAAGGTAGACAGAATGCTTAGTAAAAGTGCTGAGGTGCAATAGTCATCGGCTTTGTTTTTACATAAAGAATGGCTTAAAGAACGTACAAAAGAATTGAATCAGGATATAGAATGAATATAAAAACATTTGAAGGTGAAATGGTTGTTGATAATGCTAAATTTGGCATAGTGATCAGTCGTTTTAATAGTTTTCTCGTCGAGTCTTTACTCAGCGGTGCCGTTGACACTATTTTAAGACATGGCGGCAAAGAAGACGATATTGAAATTATTCGAGTACCTGGTGCGGTGGAAATTCCTCTGGCTGCTAAACGTATGGCTGCAAGTAAAAAATATGATGCAATTATTGCCTTGGGTGCGGTTATTCGTGGTGGTACACCACACTTTGAATTTGTTGCCAGTGAAAATTCAAAAGGATTAGCTCAGGTTTGTATGGAATATGATTTACCCGTTGCTTTTGGCGTTTTAACTGTTGATACTATTGAACAGGCTATTGAGCGTTCTGGCACCAAGGCTGGAAATAAAGGCACTGAGGCGGCATTATCAGCGATAGAAATGGTTAACCTTCTAAAAAACTTTGCTTAGCCTTTTTGTTTAGGGCTCTTGTTTAGGACTCTTGTTTAGGAGATAGAACACAGTGAAAAACCGATCCAAATCACGGCAGTTTTCAGTTCAGGCACTTTATTCATGGTTACTGACTGAACAGAATGTCTCAGAAATTGAAGTTCATTTTATCAGTGAACATGATATGGGTGATGCTGATGTGAATTATTTTCAGGAAATTCTGCACTTTGTTACGGCTCACAAAATGGCATTGATCGATCATATGGAGCCTTTTTTAAGTCGAACCTTTGCAGAAGTTGATCCTGTTGAACAGGCGATTTTATTAGTCGGTGTTTTTGAACTGGAACAGCGCCCTGACATACCTTATCGGGTTTCAATTAATGAAGCTGTTGAGTGTGCAAAGATTTTTGGCGCTGAAGATGGTCATAAATTTATTAACGGTATTATGGATAAAGTTGCTGGGAAATTACGTGCAGTTGAAGTGAAAGCGCCACGTAAAAAGAAAGCTCGGAAAAAATAATACAAGAATTGTGTCTGTAAAAAAGCTCACACCTTAGATAATCACTATGCCGAGATCAGAGTTCCAACTTATTCAATCTTATTTTTCTGATCCAGAACAAGTTTCACGTCCCGATCTTATTCTGGGGATTGGCGATGACTGTGCCATTGTTGCTCCCCGGGAACAGGCCAATCTGGCTTTTTCCATTGATACGCTCATTAGCGGCGTGCATTTCCCTCATGATACTCCCCCAGATGCCGTTGCCTATAAGTCGCTTGCTGTTAACTTAAGCGATCTGGCCGCCATGGGGGCTGAGCCCGCATGGTTTACCCTGAGTCTGACGCTGCCTGAAGTTAATCATAATATGCCTCGGGAAGCATGGCTGGAAAAATTTTCTCAAGCACTTTTTTCTCTTGCCAGAGAACATAATATGCAACTCATTGGCGGTGATACAACACGAGGGCCTCTGTCTATTACGATTCAGGTCAGCGGTTACCTCAGTAAAAACAGTGGCATGAAGCGTGGGGGGGCAAAAGTCAATGATTTAATTGTTGTCAGCGGTGCATTAGGTGCTGCAGCAATGGGACTTGATATTGCCCTGCAACAAAATGAAGCGCAATATGCCTGCCTTTGTGAGCAGGAAAAACAACAGGCTTTAGATGCTCTGAATTATCCAAAAGCAAGAGTTGCAGAAGGCTTGAGCTTACAAAATATTGCTCATTCTGCAGTGGATTTGTCAGATGGTCTGATATCTGATCTGGGGCATATTCTAAAGGCAAGTAACGTCGGCGCAGAATTGGCGCTGGAAAAATTGCCTCTGGCTGCATCGCTTGCCTGCTTAGATAAGCAGTCTGCCTGGGAAAAAGCACTGTCTGGTGGTGATGATTATGAGCTTTGTTTTACTCTGGCCGAAGAAGACTGGCCTGAGGTTAACAAAAAACACCCCAATTTTGTTGTCATAGGCATTATTACCGCTCAAAAAGGATTACGTTTGCTGGCAGCAGATGGGCAGGGCTCTGCTGGACAAGAATATAAAATTCACACAAGAGGTTACGATCATTTTGGATAAAGATGCAATACGGGCCCGTCACCAGGTCTGGAAAAATCCCTGGCATTTTCTGGCTTTTGGCTTCGGTTCTGGTTTAGCAAAATTTGCCCCGGGCACTTTTGGCACTTTGGCGGCAATTCCTCTCTATTTATTATTAGTGCAGCTGCCCTGGTGGATGTATGCTTTGCTGACTGTTGCGGCCTTTTTCATCGGTATTCGAATTTGTCAAATCACATCGGATGATTTAAATGTACATGATTTCTCGGGCATCGTCTGGGATGAATTTGTAGGATTCTGGATCACCATGTTTTTTATCCCTTTTGACTGGAAATGGGTACTGGTCGGTTTTATTTTGTTTCGTTTTTTTGATATTGTAAAGCCATGGCCGATCCGCTATCTGGATAAACATGTGGCAGGCGGCTTTGGAATTATGATTGATGATGTCCTGGCCGGGATTTATGCCTGGATTTGCTTATTTCTGATGGTTAAATTTTATTAAGTGGAACTTTTGTGAAAAACTTATTTCAATTAAAAAATAAAAAAACAGGGGCGCGCAGCAGTTTACTTTTATTGCTTATCTTCTTAGCGATCTTATTGCCTGTTGCCAATACTTTTGCCAGTCATAAAATAAAAGTCATGGCTTTATTTACAGATAAGGCCATGGTCATGATAGATGGCAAGCAAAAACTACTGAAAAAAGGCAAAGCCTATCATGGTGTGACCTTAATAAGCGCTGATAGCGAATCAGTTGTATTGGAAATGCATGGCGAAAAGAAAAAATTCAAATTAGGCTCAGAAATCACCACCAGTTTTAAAAAACCCGATCCCGGCAAAGAGCTGGTTGTCTGGAAAGATATGACTAACATGTTTCGCATCCATGGCAGTATTAACAATTTTTCCACCCATTTTTTAATTGATACCGGTGCTACATCGGTAGCATTAAGCTCACAGGCGGCTAAAAGAATTGGTTTGAAATATAGACAAGGAACACCAATACAGGCATCGACTGCATCGGGTATTGCAAAGGGCTATCGTCTTACTCTGAACAAAGTGAAAATAGGGCACATTCAAATCTATAATGTTCAAGCGATTGTTCTGGATGGTTCATTCCCAACAGAAGTCTTGTTGGGACAGTCTTTCCTGAGCCGTATTCATATGGTCCGCGATGGTGATAAAATGAAATTCAGAAAGAAATTTTAAATATTCTATTCATCATTGATAATTTCACATGCTATTTTGGCGAAAGTCGCTTAACTATCCGATAATGCAGTTCTTTC
>JAPVVU010000276.1 GCA_028571885.1 Gammaproteobacteria bacterium
GCACTGCCAATAATTTTTTTACATATTTCTCACGCATTTCAGCAGGCAATGCAACCAAAGCAGCTCTATCATAAACTGCTGAAATATCAGATAGATGCTCTTTTTTTAGAGCAAAAAAATCACCACATAAAATATCGACTTCAGGACTCTCCCAAAGTGTTAGTTTCGATTGCTCTGAAATATTTTTTTCAGCAGAAATGATTTTTTTACTTGCATTTAACTGTTGTTCTGTATAAAAATCTTGCACCGCAAGGGTGCTTAATTCATTACCAAGAACACGATATCCCTGCTGATGAAAAAAACGCAGGTCATGACTTTTACCGCACAGTGGTACAAAAACACGGCTTTGTTCGGCAACACCAAGCCTGTGCCAATACTTTGATAAATAAGGATTAACCTTATCAAGATGAAAGCCAATACGCTGTTCTTGCCAGCGTTGATGCCAAAATGAATGATGCATAAAAAACGGTGTACCTTTGGTAATAAACAACGTTGTAATAAACAATAATAAAAAAGAAAACTGATAACAAATAAATATTAATTGAATTATTTTATTAATAAAACTTGACAAGATATGTGTCTAAGCATTATTCCTTAATAGGGATTCAAGGCACAGAAATAAAGTATCACATTTAGATAACGAACTGACATTAAAAAAGATAAATGAAAAATTATGGGTAAATCACTGGTTATTGTAGAGTCACCGGCCAAGGCCAAAACCATTAACAAATATTTGGGCAAAGATTTTGTCGTAAAGTCCAGTGTGGGACACATTCGCGATCTGCCTACTAGCGGCAGCAGCAGAAAAACAGCAATGACGCCTAAAGAAAGGGCAAAATTAGCGGCACAATCACGAAAGTTAGAACCAGAAGAAAGAGAAAAACGTAAAAAAGCAAGAGCACAAATTGCTTTAATAGAACGCATGGGCATTGACCCTGAAAATGGCTGGAACCCTCAATACGAAACCATGCCGGGTAAAGAGAAAGTCATAAACGACCTGAAAAAATTAGCAAAAACTTCTGATACCATCTATCTCGCAACCGATTTGGATAGAGAGGGAGAAGCCATTGCCTGGCATTTGAAAGAGACGCTTGGCGGCTCTGGTGATAAAAAGAATGACATTGTCTTTAAACGTGTCGTTTTTAATGAAATTACCGAAAAAGCCATTCATGAAGCCTTTGCAACACCCGGCGAACTCAATATGGATCATGTTAACGCCCAGCAGACCAGACGTTTTCTGGACCGGGTGGTGGGTTATATGGTGTCACCTCTGCTGTGGAAAAAAGTGGCTCGCGGGCTGTCTGCAGGTCGAGTGCAATCGGTTGCCGTCAAGCTGGTGGTTGAACGTGAACGTGAAATCCATGCCTTTAATCCAGAAGAATACTGGGAAATTTATGCCGATCTGCTGACTGATGCAAAAGATGAGCTGCACGCCCAGGTATTAAAATATCAGGGTAAAGAATTCCGTCCGACTAATAAGGATTCTGCAGACATTGCATTGCACGCCCTGGAAAATGCCGATTATACACTCAGCAAACGGGAAACCCGTGCCACCAGCAGTCGTCCCAGAGCGCCTTTTATTACCTCAACACTGCAGCAGGCCGCCAGTACCCGGATGGGATTTGGCGTCAAAAAGACCATGATGCTGGCACAGCGTTTGTATGAAGCCGGTTATATCACCTACATGCGTACCGACTCAACCAATTTGAGTGCTGAAGCCGTTGCCAGTGGCCGTGATTATATCCGCGATAGTTTCGGTAAAAAATATTTACCGGAAAAACCCAACGTCTACAGCAGTAAAGGTGGTGCTCAAGAGGCTCACGAAGCCATACGTCCATCGGATGTCAATATTAGTGCCACCGATATCAGTGGTGTCGATAGAGATGCTCAGCGCCTTTATGAGCTCATCTGGAGACAATTCCTCGCCTGTCAGATGACACCGGCAAAATATGAGAACACTTCTCTCATCATCAGTGCTGCAGATTATGAACTCAAATTAAAAGGTCGCACCATCTTATTTGATGGCTGGACTCGCGTCATGAAGGCCATTGCAAAATCTGCCGAAGAAGTCATTTTACCGGTCGTTAAAGAAGGTGAGCGCTTCAAATTACAGGCATTATTACCCACCCAGCACTTTACCAAGCCGCCGCCACGTTTTTCAGAAGCCAGCCTGGTCAAAGAACTGGAAAAAAGAGGCATTGGCCGTCCATCCACTTATGCCAGTATTATTTCAACGATCCAGGATCGTGGTTATGTCACCACTCATAATAAACGCTTTTATGCAGAAAAAATTGGCGCTGTTGTTACAGAGCGATTGTGTGAAAGTTTTCATGATTTAATGACCTATACTTTTACCTCTGAAATGGAAAAAGAACTGGATGAAATAGCCACAGGCGAAACGCATTGGCAGGATGTTCTTGACAGTTTTTATCAGGACTTTAAAGCGCAGCTGAATAAAGCCGATAGTGATGGCGACGAGGGAATGCGAGCCAACGATCCCACTCCCACAGACATCCCCTGCCCTAAATGCGGTCGTCACATGATGGTACGCACGGGTACCACGGGTGTTTTTCTGGGTTGTTCTGGCTATAGTCTGCCGCCTAAAGAACGCTGTAAGGGTACTCTGAATCTGATCCCCGGTGATGAAGCCGTTGATGCAGAACTGGATGAAGAGAGTGAAGCTAAAGCACTTATCGAACGCAAGCGCTGCCCTAAATGTGATACATCCATGGACAGTTATTTAATTGATGAGCAGCGAAAACTGCATATCTGCGGTGATAATCCTGACTGCGACGGCTTTATTGTTGAACAGGGTCAATACCGAATTAAGGGTTACGAAGGCCCTGTCATTGAATGTGATAAATGCGGCAGTGACATGCAGCTTAAGTCTGGCCGCTTTGGCAAATATTTCGGTTGTACCAATGAAGATTGTAAAAATACCCGAAAATTACTCAGAAGTGGTGAAGCTGCGCCGCCAAAAGCTGATCCGATACACATGAAAGAATTACCCTGCGAAAAATCAGAGGGTTATTTTGTCTTTCGTGATGGCGCTGCGGGTGTCTTTATGGCTTCCAGTGCTTTTCCTCGCTCCAGAGAAACCCGTGCGCCATTAATCAGTGAGTTATTACCTCACAAAGAAGAACTGGATCCTAAATTTCTCTATTTTTGTGAAGCGCCTGTAGAGGACAATAAAGGCAATCCGGTCATGATCAGGTTTAGCCGCAAGAACAAAGAACAATATATCATGACTGAAAATAAAGAAGGCAAGGCGACAGGCTGGACGGGACATTATCGTGATGGTAAATGGGATATTGAATTACCTAAGCCCAAGAAAAAGGCGGCAAAAAAGAAGGCAGTGAAGAAAAAGGCAGTCAAAAAGAAGTCATAAGCTATAAGTTGTAAGTTGTAAGTTAACAGCAAAAGATAAAGATATAAAGCACATAAATTTATATATAAACTCCAGAACTGCCTTTGATTTTTCTTTTAACTTACAACCTATAACTTACAACTTACAACTTACAACTTAAAAAACATGAGAAAAAAAACAACTGCAGTAAAAGTCGGCAATGTGCTTATCGGTGGCAACAATCCTATCGTCGTTCAGTCAATGACCAACACTGATACGGCTGATGTCATCGCCACCGTTAAGCAATGTGCTGAGCTGTCAAATGCAGGTTCAGAACTGGTGCGCATTACCGTTAATACTGAAGAAGCCGCTCAGGCTGTGCCAAAAATCCGGACTCAATTAGAAAAAATGAATCTGGATATACCGCTTGTCGGGGATTTCCATTTCAATGGTCACAAGCTGTTAAGTAAATATCCTGATTGCGCTCAGGCATTGGAAAAATACCGCATTAACCCCGGCAATATTGGTCGGGGAAATTCTCGTGATGATAAATTTGCACAACTGATTGATATTGCCGTGCAGAATGACAAGGCCGTTCGTATTGGTGTTAACTGGGGCAGTCTGGATCAGGAGTTAATGGCTCGCATGATGGATGAGAACAATCATCTCAGCACCCCAAGAGAACCGACTGATGTCATGCATGATGCATTGATCACCTCTGCTCTTGATTCTGCGCTTGCAGCCGAAAAACAAGGCCTGGCACACAATAAAATCATCTTGTCCTGCAAAATGTCTGGCGTTCAGGATCTTATCAAGGTATACCGCGATCTCAGCGAACGTTGTGACTACGCCCTGCATCTTGGCCTGACCGAGGCGGGCATGGGCAGCAAAGGCATTGTGGCATCGACTTCAGCTTTGTCTGTGTTACTGCAGCAGGGCATTGGTGATACCATACGAATTTCTTTAACACCTGAACCAGGTGAATCGCGAACAAAAGAAGTTCAGGTCGCTCAGGAAATATTACAAGCGCTGGAATTACGCAAATTTACGCCCACCGTTATTGCTTGTCCAGGTTGCGGCAGAACCAGCTCTGACACCTTTCAACATCTTGCCAAAGACATTCAACAATATTTAAAAGAATCCATGCCAAAATGGCAAACCCAATACCCTGGCGTTGAAGCGCTTAATGTTGCCGTTATGGGATGCGTGGTTAATGGCCCGGGTGAAAGCAAACATGCAAATATCGGCATCAGCTTACCTGGTAATGGTGAAAAACCTGTGGCACCTGTTTATGAAGACGGGGTAAAAACAGTCACACTTAAAGGTGACAAAATAGCTGAAGAATTTCAGACAGTAGTGACAAATTACATTGAAAGTCATTATGGGAAATA
>JAPVVU010000277.1 GCA_028571885.1 Gammaproteobacteria bacterium
ATGTAATAGACTTTTTATAGGTTATAGAAAGTCTCTTTTCCAGGATAAATTGCCTTATCACCTAAATCTTCGCTAATACGAATCAGTTGATTGTATTTAGCTATCCGATCAGAGCGTGATAATGAACCCGTTTTAATTTGTCCACAGGAAGTGGCCACAGCAAGGTCAGCAATGGTGGTATCTTCTGTTTCACCTGAACGATGAGAAACAACAGCAGTATAACCTGCATCTTTTGCCATTTGTATGGCTTCAAGTGTTTCTGTCAGAGTACCAATTTGATTTACTTTAATCAAAATCGAATTAGCGATACCTTTATCAATACCTTCTTTGAAGATCTTTGGATTAGTGACATAAAGATCATCACCCACTAACTGAACTTTCTTACCTAATTTTTCAGTCAGAAGTTTCCAGCCATCCCAGTCAGCTTCATCCAGACCATCTTCAACACTTATTAATGGGTATTTATCAACCCAGGCAGCCAGATAATCAACCATTTCAGCTGATGTCAACGATTTATTTTCTGAGGCCAGGACATATTTTCCGTCTTTATAGAATTCGGAACTGGCGGCATCAATACCAAGAAAGATATCTTCACCCGCTTTGTAGCCTGCCGCGTCAATCGCTTCAAGAATAATTTCAATTGCCGCTTCATTGGAAGGCAGATCCGGTGCAAAACCACCTTCATCACCCACCGCAGTATTCAGACCTTTGCTGCTGAGTACTTTTTTCAATGCGTGGAACACTTCTGCTCCATAGCGAATCGCTTCAGGCATTGATTTAGCACCTGCTGGTATAATCATGAATTCCTGGATATCAACATTATTATCGGCATGTTCACCACCGTTGATGATGTTCATCATTGGTACCGGCATAGTCATTGGACCTTCACCACCAATCTGGCGATATAAAGGAACGTTATTTGCTTTAGCTGAAGCGTGTGCAACCGCTAAAGAAACAGCCAATAGCGCATTAGCACCCAGGCGGTCTTTATTTTCAGTACCATCCAGCTCGATCATTTTATTATCAATGCCGCTTTGATCATCAGAGCTCATACCAAGAACCGCTTCTCTGATTTCACCATTCACATTTTTTACTGCATTCAGTACACCCTTGCCCAGAAAACGTGATTTATCACCATCACGCAATTCAATGGCTTCTCTGGCACCTGTTGAGGCGCCAGAGGGTACGATTGCACGTCCCATTGCACCACATTCAAGAAAAACATCCGCTTCTACGGTTGGATTACCACGTGAATCAATTACTTCTCTTGCTTTTACGTCAACGATTGTTAAATCTGACATCTGTTTTCCTTAATTTATTTGTTTTAACTTTTATTTCAACTTTAATCATAACTATTCAGCATTATTTACAAAAAGCCTGTGGTTGCTTATTTTTCTGACTTTGATTGTTTGAGCGTAGCGAGTTCTCAAAGTCAGAAAAATAAGTGACCATAGGCTTAACACGGGTAATTAATAAATACATGCTGAATAATTACTTTAATCTTTTATTCTTTACTTCTTTTCTTTATGACTTAAGACCATTCTCTGCAAAAGGCTTTGACTTAACCAGCTGATCAATGTCCATTAACATTTTTATGAGATCACTCATTTTGTCCAGGGGCCATGAATTCGGCCCGTCACTTAATGCTTTATCCGGATCAGGATGAGTTTCCATAAAGAGTCCGGCAACACCGCTGGCGACCGCAGCACGGGCCAGAACTGGAACAAATTCACGATTACCGCCAGAACAACCACCGAGACCACCTGGCTGCTGTACTGAGTGAGTGGCATCATAAACCACCGGACATTCAGTTTCTCTCATCACGGCTAAAGATCGCATATCTGAAACCAGATTGTTGTAGCCAAAACTCACACCGCGTTCGCAGGCCATAATTTGCTGGTTACCCGTTTCTCTGGCTTTATCTATCACATTTTTCATGTCCCAGGGAGCAAGAAACTGACCTTTTTTTATATTAATCGGCATACCCGTTTTGGCAACACTTTGAATAAAATTAGTCTGACGGCATAAAAAAGCAGGTGTTTGTAACACATCAACGACGTCTGAAATTTCATCCAGAGGAGAATCTTCATGCACGTCAGTCAATATCGGCAGGTTCAGTTCATCTTTTACTTTTTGTAAAATTCTCAAACCCTCAGCCATCCCGGGACCACGATAACTTTTGCTGGAGGTTCGATTCGCTTTATCAAAAGAAGATTTGTAAATAAATGGAATGTTTAATTCTTCAGTGATTTTTTTTAATTGTTCCGCTGTTGAAAGTGCCATATGCTCACTTTCAATGACACAGGGACCTGCAATTAAAAATAAGGGTTTCTCAAGCCCTGCTTCAAAGCCGCATAACTTAAAACTACTGGAAGACATCAGAATAATTTTCCTTCTTCATTCTCAATGCTAAGCCCTGCACTGATACGTGCAGCATTGATATAACTGGTAAACAGTGGATGTCCATCACGCGGTGTTGAGGTAAATTCAGGATGGAACTGACAGGCAATGAACCAGGGGTGATCAGCCACTTCAATGACTTCAACCAGATTGTCATCCAGCGAAATACCCGTAAATTTTAACCCTGAGTTAGCCAGAGGTTCGCGGTACTGATTATTAAATTCATAGCGATGGCGATGACGTTCAACAATGACTTCTTTGCCATAGATTTTTTTCACTAGTGAATCACTGCTCAGTTTACAAGGCTGACCACCCAGACGCATGGTGCCGCCCAGATCAGTATTTTCATCGCGGGTCTCTATAGTGCCATCTTCTCTTAACCACTCAGTGATCAGAGCAATAACAGGATTCGGTGTTTTAGCATCAAATTCAGTACTATGCGCTTTATCAAGTTTTGCCACATTACGTGCATACTCAATCACAGCCACCTGCATTCCCAAACAAATACCCAGATAGGGTACTTTATTTTCACGGGCAAATTGAGCGGCAAGTATTTTACCTTCGACACCACGGTTGCCAAAACCACCGGGTACCAGGATAGCATCCATTTCTTTGAGGCAATCGGTGCCTTCTTTTTCAATTTCTTCTGAATCAATATAGGTGATTTTAACTTTGGTTGAGGTATGAATGCCGGCATGAATCAGCGATTCTGACAGCGATTTATAAGACTCTGTCAAATCAACGTATTTACCCACCATAGCAACATGCACTTCACCTTTCGGGTTATTCTGGGCATCAACAACAGCCTGCCATTGTGACAAATCAGCATCCGGCACATCTAACCTGAGTTTTTCAACAACCAGTTGGTCCAGTTTTTGTTCATGATACAAAAGAGGAATGCGATAAATACTGTCGACATCAATTGCGGAGATAACGGCTCGCTCTTCAACATTGGTAAATAGTGCAATTTTGCGACGCTCTTCTTCAGAAATTTCCCGATCGGCACGACAAAGCAAAATGTCAGGGCGAATACCAATGGCCTGTAATTCTTTGACTGAGTGTTGGGTTGGTTTGGTTTTTAACTCACCCGCTGTCGTGATATACGGTAACAGGGTCAAATGCATATACAGAGTATGTTCACTACCCATCTGAATACCTAATTGACGAATGGCTTCCATAAATGGCAGTGATTCAATATCACCGACGGTACCACCGATTTCAATCATAGCAATATCAGCATCACCGGCACCCAGGTGAATACGTTGCTTAATTTCATCGGTAATATGCGGAATAACCTGTACGGTAGCGCCTAAATAGTCACCACGACGCTCTTTGGATAAAACACTTTCATAAACACGTCCCGCCGTAAAATTATTGGCCTGGTGCATATTAGTACGCACAAACCGCTCATAATGTCCCAGATCCAGATCAGTTTCAGCACCATCTTCGGTGACATAGACTTCACCATGCTGAAATGGGCTCATAGTGCCCGGGTCTACATTAATATAGGGATCAAGTTTAAGTAAGGTGACTTTTAAACCACGCGCTTCAAGCAGGGAAGCCAGTGATGCTGAGGCAATTCCTTTGCCTAAAGAAGAAACAACACCACCAGTAATAAAAATATATTTGGTCATCAGGATATATCGGGCTCTTAGATTGTCTAATTACATGAAAAGACAACGGATACAAAAATACGAGAGAAATAAAAGGATAATTTTACCGTTTCTTGTCAATAATTTCATCCAAATACGAAGTCTATTTTATTTATTTTCAATTCCTTGCCAGTGAATACTCAATAAATCATCAGATTGTTGAGTTTTAAGTGAATTATTCACAATATAATTACCAATTTGAATCAATTCATCTCCCCAGAAAATCAGTGGCATCTGTTCTCTTTCCCACGGCGGGATACCTTGTTCCTGAAACCAGTGCTTCAATGGATGGGAGTGTCCGTCAGCATTTTTTCTGAAACGCTCACCACCTTTTCTAAAACGTACTGTAATTAACTTACTCAATAATTTTTTGCGATCGAAACCATACTTATCATTAGCTTCAATAACAGAAGATAACTTAACACGACTATTGCTATGTTTCAGGATAATTTCCTGCCCTTCTGACAAAGTATATTCTTGATCTTTTTGTTGCTCTTTAAAAGCCATAGAAACATCTAATAAATACAATTTATCCCGATAGCGTCTCACTTGACAATGAAATGCATCTCGATGCCAGGAAACCAGCGGCATAGCATCTTCTCTTGCCTGAATAACGGTATGGACAATCTGTTCCAGGATTTTTTTTGATGG
>JAPVVU010000278.1 GCA_028571885.1 Gammaproteobacteria bacterium
CGTACTATGTTATTATAGTGAATATATTAATGCTCGACAAAATGAGCTGAGACAATTAGCCGTTACCAATTAGAAGACGAATGTTAAGACAGAGATAAGACAGAGTTATGCAATTAATTATTCCGGATTTTTCACAAGCTAAAATTTTAGTCGTTGGCGACTTAATGCTGGACAGGTATTGGCATGGCCCAACCTCTCGTATTTCGCCAGAAGCACCTGTGCCGGTGGTTAAAATTGAAGAGTCAGAAGAGCGTGCCGGTGGTGCAGGTAATGTCGCGTTGAATATTGCTGCACTCAATGGCACACCTTCTCTGGTTGGTTTAACCGGTCAGGATGAACCGGCCAGTATTCTCAAAAATCGGTTATCTCATCAAGGTGTGAATTGCCAATTTGTTGAACTGGCTGATTGTACGACCATTACCAAACTGCGTGTTTTGAGTCGTCATCAGCAGCTGATTCGACTGGATTTTGAAGATGGCTTCCATGCTGACAGTGGGGAGCATTTGTTACAGGCCTATCAGGCACAATTGGCCGCACATGATGTGATTCTTTTTTCTGATTACCAAAAGGGCACCTTGCGCGATTTGCCTAAACTGATTGCTCTGGCCAAAGAGCAGGGAAAGAAAGTGATCATCGATCCCAAAGGCAGTGACTTTTCCATCTATCAGGGAGCTACCCTGCTCACCCCGAATATGTCAGAATTTGAAGTCATTGCTGGTCATTGTGAAAATGATGAGCAATTGGTGGAAAAAGCAGAGCAATTACGACATGAATTACAGCTTGAGGCCTTGTTAATTACCCGCAGTGAAAAAGGCATGACCTTGGTTCAGTCTGGTCAATCTGCAGTTCATCTGCCAACACGAGCCAGAGATGTTTATGATGTTACGGGGGCCGGCGATACCGTTATTGCAACCCTGGCTGCCGCTGTCGCAGTAGGAATGGATTTAGTTGATGCCACCAAATTGGCAAATCTTGCTGCCAGTGTGGTCATCAGTAAAGTGGGTACCGCAACGGTTACAGTACATGAACTTCGTACGGCCATGCGCCAGTTGAGTGATGTTGAACAGGGAATTATTGCTGAAGAACGTTTAATTGCTCTGGTTAAAGATGCCAAAGAGCACGGTGAAAAAGTCATCATGACCAATGGCTGCTTTGATATTCTGCATGCTGGCCATGTCACCTATCTGGAACAGGCAAAAAGTCTCGGAGACCGGCTGATTGTTGCGGTCAATGATGATGCTTCAGTGAAACGGATTAAAGGGCCGGAAAGGCCGGTCAACACCATGAATCGTCGTATGCAGGTACTGGCAGGCTTAAGCTGTGTGGACTGGGTTGTGCCGTTTTTCGAAGATACACCAACACGTCTGATTTGTGATGTCTCACCTTCTGTCTTAGTTAAAGGCGGAGATAATGAGGTCGATAAAATTCCTGGCGGAGACTGTGTTAAAGAGCAGGGAGGTGAAGTGTTAATTATGGAATATGTCGATAATTGTTCAACTACGGGATTAATTCGTTCAATCCGCTCTGCTGACGAATCTGTTGAAAATAAAAGTATTGAAAACAAAAGTGTTGAAAACAAGACTGATGGTGAATAAAAGCATAGAAAATAAGACAGTAGATATTGCCATTATTGGTGGTGGTATTGCGGGATTATGGACTCTGGCACGATTACGACAGGCAGGCTATCAGGCAATATTGTTTGAAGCGGATCATCTTGGTTGTGTACAAAGCGGTGCTTCTCAGGGCATTATTCATGGTGGGACTAAATACGCATTGACGGGCAAACTGACCCACTCATCTCAAGCCATTCAGCAAATGCCTCATCGTTGGCAAGATTGTCTTGATGGCCAGGGAGAAGTGGATCTCAGTCAGGCAAAGAAATTATCTGAACATCAATATCTCTGGTCGAATAAAAGTCTGGCTGCCAAAATAACCGGTTTTTTTGCCAGTAAAGTAATGAGCAGCAGAATGCAGCATCTGCAGAAGCAGGATTATGTTGCACCCTTTAACCAGGCTGATTTTAGTGGTGAGTTATATCAACTGGATGAACCCGTTCTGGATATTCAAAGTGTTATTGATGCTATCAGGCAGCAATTTTCAGATTTTATCTTTCAGGCTCACGTTAAAGATATCACCGAGCTTATGGTAAATGCAGCGCAGGAAAATAGTGAGTCAAAAGAATCCTATGCTTATCAAATTGCTTTTTCGGAACAACTCAATAATCAGAAAAGTGCGCTTATTGCCAATACCCTGATTTTAACTGCAGGTGCGGGTAATGAAAACTTATTGTCCAGTTTAAATTTTTCACAGCCGAAAATGCAGCGCCGACCTCTATTCATGCCCATGCTTAAGGCAAAACAATCCATTTTGCCAAAAATGTACGCACATTGTCTGGGGGCCAGTGCTTTACCAAAAATGACCATTACCGCGCATCATTTATCAGCCGATCAAACTGTCTGGTATCTTGGCGGTGAAATTGCAGAAAAAGGTGTTGGGCGAACAATTAAGGAACAGGTTCAGGTTGCAAAAAAAGAACTGCAAAGCTTAATGCCCTGGATGGATTTTTCACAATGCCAATGGTCAGCTTTAGCGATTGATCGCGCTGAACCAGAGATGTCTGATGGCAGTCGGCCAGTTGAGCCGGCAGTGTTCAGGCAAAATCAGGTGATTACCGCCTGGCCCGTTAAACTTGCCATGGCACCTATTATGGTTGATAAAATTATTGATGAATTAGAGTTGGCTGGTATTGAAAAAAATTCACAACCACTGCTGTTGAGTACAAGTGTTTTAGGAGCGATGTCAATGGCACAAACAAGCCCATTACCCTGGGAAAAGGTAAAAAACTGGTTATGATGCAGACAAGAGAATTGGGACAAACAGGTATTCAAGTCAGCCCTCTGGGATTGGGGACTGTTAAGTTTGGTCGTGATCAGCAGGTTAAATATCCATGGTCTTTTACCATTCCAGATGACCATGCCGTGCTTGAGTTACTTGCTTTGAGTCGAGATCTGGGTATTAATTTACTGGATACCGCACCTGCCTATGGTAATAGTGAAGAACGTCTGGGACAGTTATTAAGCAATCGCCAGGACTGGGTCATTGTTTCTAAAGTCGGTGAAGCATTTGAACATGGCCAGTCTCATTTTGATTTTTCTGCGAAGACGACACGAAAAACCATTGAAAGCAGTTTAAGAAAACTCAAAACAGATTATCTTGATGTTGTCTTAGTGCATTCCGATGGTGATGATCAACGAGTGATAGCGCATGAAGATGTCATTGAGACACTGGAAAAATTAAAGCAGGAAGGACATATTCGAGCCATTGGCATGTCAACCAAAACCACAGAAGGTGGTCTTTGGTGTGTTGAAAATACTGATGTAATTATGGCGACACGTAACACCTCAGATCATACCGATGATCCAGTACTTGATCGGGCATTGGCACTCAACAAAGGCGTGGTGATAAAAAAAGGTTTGCAAAGTGGCCATGTCGATAAAAAAGCCGGTGGTGCAGGTGTTGAAGAAGCTTTAAATTATGTCTTTTCTCATCAGGCAGTGAGTTGTTTAATTGCAGGTACAATTAACCCACGGCATCTTGAACAAAACGCTCAGATTGTTGAACACTTAACTTGTTAAACGGGTGATTAGTCGTATGCCGCGCTTACTCTACACGCTTTTATATTATTGTCTGACCCCTGCATTATTTTTACGTCTGCTTATTAAACACCAAAAAAGCAGTGCCTATAAAGAACAGAGACAATCATTGCGTCTGGCTGAGCGTTTCGGTTTTTTTTCAACAGCACAGTTTGCATCAAATATTAATAATACGTCTTTATCACCCGTCTGGTTTCACACCGTCTCAGTGGGTGAATTTCTGGCAACACTACCCTTGATAAAACAGCTTAAACAGGATTACCCGCAGTATCCTATTGTCATCACTTGTACCACCACCACGGGTTCAGCTCAAATAACAAAAACATTTTCTGAAGAAATTAAGTCGGGATATGTGCTTCATGTTTATCTGCCTTATGATCTTCCCGGAGCAATGAGACGCTTTTTGAAAGCGATAAAACCTCGTCTGGGCATTATAATGGAAACTGAAATCTGGCCTAATTTGCTTCATGTTTGCCAACAGCTGGATGTGCCGCTGTGGTTATTAAATGCCAGAATGTCTGAGCGATCAGCAAGGGGTTATGCCCGTTTTCCTAACTTAACAAAAACTACCTTAAAGCAATTTTCCGGCATTGCAGCACAAAATGTCATGGATGCAAATCGTTTAAAAGACTTAGGTGCAAATGAGAATTCCCTGCATATCACTGGAAGCATTAAATTCGATCTCAAAATTAACTCGGAGGATATTAATGCCGGTACTGTATTAAGAGAACAATTACAATGGCAGGATAAAAGCGTCTTAATTGCAGCAAGTACACATAAAGGCGAAGATGAAATCCTTCTCAGTGTTTATCAGAAATTAAAAAAACAACATTCAAATCTGGTCATGATAGTGGTACCGCGTCATCCTGAACGATTTGAAACGGTCTACCAGTTATTAAGCGGTGCTACTTTTAATGTGCTGAAACGCTCACAAATGCAGAGTGAAATTCAGGCGCCTGCTGATATTCTCCTTGGTGACAGCATGGGGGAGATGATGCGTTATTTTGCCTGTGCAGATGTCGTCTTTATGGGCGGTAC
>JAPVVU010000279.1 GCA_028571885.1 Gammaproteobacteria bacterium
AGATCGATTTAAGGTGCATAAGTTACCACAATTAGTGAAAATTTAGCAGTCATCGCAAATGAAAATTGGACATTTTTTATCAATATTCCTAAAATGCTTAGTTCCATGCTTGAAACAGGCCCGATCGAAGCTCATTCGATCGGCTGAATATACTTCACTGACACTGAGTAACTTCGATATCAGGCATATACTTAAGCAATTTAGAATCCAGTTAATGCACAGAGTAAGCTCAACTGGAAAGAGTGCCGGACAGGAATAATCCTGGCTCCGGCTTTGAAGTTACAATAAAAATAAGGGAAACCCGCCAATTATGTTTGGATTCGGTCGTTTACGTGGTATTTTTTCTAATGATCTATCAATCGATCTAGGAACAGCCAATACACTGATTTACATCCCGGGACAGGGAATTGTTCTCAATGAACCTTCTGTTGTCGCGATTCGTCAAGATCCCTCAAGCAATGAAAAAATGGTTGCTGCAGTAGGAGAAGAAGCAAAACTGATGCTCGGTAGAACACCCGGCAATATGGAAGCAATTCGTCCGCTGAAAGATGGCGTCATCGCTAACTTTACCGTCACTGAAAAAATGCTGCAGCATTTTATCCATAAAGTTCATGAAAATCGTTTTCTAAAACCCAGCCCCAGAGTACTGGTTTGCGTACCTTGCGGCTCAACTCAGGTTGAACGCAGAGCAATCAAGGAATCAGCTCTGGGAGCAGGTGCCCGTGAAGTTTATCTGATTGAGGAGCCTATGGCTGCTGCAATTGGTGCCGGTATGCCCGTGAGTGAAGCCAGTGGCTCAATGGTGGTTGACATTGGTGGTGGTACCACTGAAGTCGGCGTTCTGTCACTTAGTGGTATTGTTTATTCTGAATCCATTCGTATTGGCGGTGACCGCTTCGATGAGGCCATTATCAATTATGTCCGACGCAACTACGGTAGTTTGATTGGTGAGGCTACGGCTGAACGAATCAAACAGGAAATCGGTTCGGCATATCCCGGCAATGAATTACTGGAAATTGAAGTGCGCGGCAGAAACCTGGCTGAAGGTGTTCCCCGCAGCTTTACTTTAAACAGCAATGAAATTCTTGAAGCAATTCAGGAGCCGCTTTCCGGCATTGTCGGTGCAGTTAAAATTGCTCTGGAACAGACGCCACCGGAACTGGGTGCTGACATTGCAGAAAAAGGCATGGTCTTAACTGGCGGTGGGGCACTCTTAAGAGATCTGGATCGTTTGTTAAGTGAAGAGACAGGTTTGCCTGTTATGATAGCAGAAGATCCTTTGACCTGTGTGGCACGCGGAGGCGGTCGCGCGCTGGAAATGATGGATGAGGTCAGCACTGACTTATTCAGTGTTGAGTAAACTCTTGTTTATACTAGAGAAGTATTTATAAGAGAAGTGTTTATAGAGAAATACTGAATTATTCAGTATTTTTCAATTTCATTATTTTTAGAATGTCATTTGCAGATTTTGCTATTACCCTCACTTGCTCTTAACTGGCAATAAAAAGGGTAATACCTGCTCTGCTCTATGTCGGAGCCAAAGCTATAAAACAGTTATTTGACGAAGATTCCTCCTATCTGACACGATTGATTTTTGTGATGGTTTTATCCATCATCATGATGAGTGCCGATCACCGGACTAATATGCTTAATGGTGTCAGGAGCCTGTTTGGTCTGGTTATCTATCCACTACAAACAATTGCCAGCATACCCACTGACGCGGGCCTGTGGCTGGATGAACAACTCAATTCTCATCAGTCTCTTATTATTGAGAATGAAGCACATCGCTCTGAAAATCTATTACTAAAAGCCCAACTGCAAAAATTTACTTCTTTACAGGCGGAAAATATTCGTCTGCGCTCTTTACTTAAATCATCACGCAAATTAAATGATCAAATGCTCATCGCAGAAACAATTGCCGTTGACCTGGATCCTTATAAACGTCAAATTGTTATTAATAAAGGCCAGCTTAATAATGTTTATTCCGGCCAGCCTATTCTCGACGCCTATGGCATCATGGGACAGATTATTCATCCTGGAATTCCTTCCAGTACTGCAATTTTAATCACCGATCCCTCGCATGCCATTCCAGTTCAGATCAACCGAAATGGTTTAAGAACAGTTTTATATGGTACGGGTGCAGCTAATTATCTGGAAGTCCAAAACCTGCCTAACAATGCGGATATTGAAATTGGTGATTTGCTCATTAGCTCCGGTTTAGGGGGACGCTTTCCTGAAGGCTACCCGGTTGCAGTGGTTATCAACATAAAGCGCGATCCCGGACAACCCTTTGCCCAAATCATCGCAGAAGCATCGGCTCATCTGGAGCAAAGTCGTGAAGTCCTGCTGGTTATGGCCCAGGAGAATCCACCGCAATTAATATCTGAGCAGGAACAGGAAACTCAACCCGCAGAAGGAACTTCCAGCCCATGAGTAATAGACCTGTTTCTCACGGCGGCATCATTATTCTGGTAAGCTTTGCTGTCGCGTTTATTTTGACCATGCTGCCCATGCCAGAAACACTTAAAATTTATCGCCCTGAGTGGGTTACTTTAGTGCTTATCTACTGGTGTATGGCTCTGCCCCATCGTGCGGGAGTTTTTACCGGCTGGATGGTGGGGTTTTTACTGGATATTCATATGGGCAGCCTTCTGGGGCTGCATGCATTGACACTGTCTATTATTGCTTATTTATCTTATAAGCTGCATATTCGTATTCGACTCTATCCGCTCATTCAACAATCTTTGATTGTTTTATTATTAGTCGCATTGTCACAAATAATAGTTTTATGGATTAGTGGTGTCACCGGGGATGCGCCAGGCGATTGGTCTTACTGGTTACCCTCATTGACCAGTATGTTAATCTGGCCATGGTTATTTTATTTAATGCGTGCAATTCGACGTCTTTATGGTGTTAACTAAGCACTCACTCTAGAAGCCCTGGCCCAAAATATGGTACAAAGACAGCATCTCAAAGATCATTTTATCGAACAGCGCATCTTCCAGAATCGCAGTCTCGTGGCAATTTTTTTTACTCTGATTTTATTTGGCATTCTGGTTTTTCGCCTTTATGTCCTGCAAATCAACAATCATGAACACTTTACAACACTCTCCCAAAATAACCGTGTTTCTGTGCAGGCTATTCCTCCGACACGGGGACTCATTTATGATCGCAATGGAATTATCCTTGCCGAAAACCTGCCTTCGTACACCTTACAGATAATACCAGAACAAACCTCTGACATCGATGAGCTTCTAGAAGAGTTATCACTGCTGGTGAACATTCGCGAAATTGATGTTACTAAATTCAGAAAAGAAGTCCTTCGAAAGCGGCGTTTTGAGGGAATTCCTCTGCGTTTTCGCTTAACTGATGAAGAAGTCGCCATTATTTCTGTCAATCTGCATCGCCTTCCCGGGGTAGAAATTAAGGCTCAATTAAGCCGTTTTTATCCCTATGGAAAAGAAACCGCACATGTTGTTGGTTATGTTGGACGGATCAATGAAAAAGAACTGAAAACATTACCTGTTACTAACTATAGTGGTACCAACCATACTGGAAAATTGGGTGTTGAAAAATCCTATGAAGCACTGCTTCATGGTCAGGTTGGTTACCAGAAAGTTGAAACCAATGTGCGCGGCCGTGTCCTGCGGGTCCTTGAACGCAGCAACCCAAGCCCTGGTGATGATCTCTACCTCAATCTGGATATTAATCTGCAAAAAGTTGCTATTGAGGCATTTACCGATAAACGCGGAGCACTGGTTGCCATTGATCCCGACAATGGTCATGTTTTAGCAATGGTCAGTCTGCCTGATTATAATGCCAATCTATTTGTCAATGGTATTGATTCCAAAACCTATAAAGCACTCAATACCTCCTGGGAACGGCCATTATTCAATCGGACTATTTTAGGCAGTTATCCTCCTGGCTCAACAGTAAAACCTTTCTTTGCATTGGCTGGACTGGAAACTAATACCATTCAACTGGATCATGAGATATTCTGCCCCGGTTTTTATCGACTTAAAGGTAAGGCGCATAAATATCGTGACTGGAAAAAATGGGGCCATGGTAAAACAGATATCACCAAATCTATTGTGCAATCCTGTGATGTCTTTTATTATGATCTGGCCTTTCAGCTGGGCATCGATAAAATGCATAGCTTCATGACATTGTTTGGCTTTGGCAAACGTTCTGGAATTGATATACTTGGCGAGCGCAGCGGTTTAATGCCATCAAAAGAATGGAAAAAAAGAGTACGCAAGCAGGTCTGGTTTCCCGGAGAAACGGTGATTGCCGGAATCGGACAGGGGTATGTACTGGTCACACCGCTTCAGCTTGCTCTGGGAACAGCCACATTAGCCAATGGTGGTCGACACTTTCAACCTCAACTGGTCAACGCTGTTCAACGCAAAGTCGATCGGATTCCCCGTCAGGTAAATCCCCAGCTGGTGCGGAAAATTCCAGTTAAGCGGCAGGAAAACTGGAATGAAGTTCATCATGCGATGACTGAAGTCATTCATGGTGCCAGGGGAACAGCCAGGCGACTCAATAAGCCCAATCTACGCTATAAAATCGCAGGTAAAACAGGAACAGCACAGGTATTTTCTGTTGCCCAGGATGCCAGCTACAAAGAGGATGAACTGGAAGAACACCTTAAAGATCATGCTCTTTTTATGGCCTTTGCTCCAGCA
>JAPVVU010000280.1 GCA_028571885.1 Gammaproteobacteria bacterium
ATTCCAGTTGAATATTGGTCTTATCCAATTTATCAAGATGATAAAATTATTGGTGCCGTTACAACCTTTATTGATATTACCAAGAGAAAAAAAGCAGAAGATGAAAATAAAAAACTACTTCATGATATGGAGGAACGTGTAAAAGAACTTCAATGTATGTATGAGATTACTCAGGCAATACGAAAATATGATACTCTTGAAGAGATTCTACTTCATGCTGTCAGAATTATCCCCTCTGGTTGGCGTTACCCTGAATTTACTAAATCCCGAATTGTTTTTGGTGAGAAAGAATTTACGACTAATCCTTTTGAATTAACTAAATGGAAACAAGTCAGTGAACTTATAATTAACTCAGAGTATAGAGGTATAATTGAAGTTTATTATATCAAGCAATTTCCAATACTTGATGAAGGCCCATTCTTGAATCATGAACGAAATCTTATAAATGCTATCTCCGAAACATTGAGTGGAGCAATAGAACGCCATGAAGCTGACATTTATATACAACATTTAGCTACTCACGATCCATTAACAAGTGTGTATAACCGTACAGCATTTGAAAAAAGAATATTATATGATATATCCAGAGCTAAAAGATACAATCACTCTCTGTCAATTTTGATGCTGGATATTGATCATTTTAAAAAGATCAATGATACCTACGGACATCATATAGGTGATATTGTGTTATGTGATTTTTCTGAAGCATTAAAAACTTCACTTCGTGATACTGATTATATTGTTCGTTATGGAGGTGAAGAATTTATTATTGTCTTGCCAGAAACTGAATTAAATAAAGCAAAATATTTTGCTGAACGGTTGCGTAATATCATAGCTGAAGACTCTATTGTTATAGCGGAGGATAAAGTGATTTATGTCACAGTTAGTATAGGTGTTTCAAACTATCCTGAACACGGACATGATTGGCAAGAATTAGTGGAAGCCGCAGATAAAGCAATGTATGTTGCAAAAAATTGTGGTCGTAATCAAATAAAGACAGCACCTGCATAAATTCAGAAAATGGCTGCTTTTTGCCTTTAAATATTTTCCAGGGAAAACTCTCCAATCGCTATATTGGGACGTTAAGACTAATTGGATCGAGTTTTTTTAATTTCATTTTCACGATATTTGGTATGATACTTTATTACTCAAAGATTAATCATTTTAAAGTATGGAACTCATTTTAAACAATGTAAATAATTTTTATGTTGTGTGTTTGTATATTATGCATTTTTTTTTGGCTGTAAGGAGTCTACAACCCATTTTGTTACCAGACCTGTCGCACGGGCGCATTGATCACCTCTGGTGTCACTAAATTCTTTATATTCTTCCGGATTCCACATATCCCAGGTACGTCCGGAAAATTGTTTTTGTAAATGTTGACATGAGGTGCCGCCAAATTGTTCATTAAATTTTTCGACCAGGTTTTTTCCCGCATTAAAATTTGCTATACCTCTGCCTTTATGTAATTTATCAGCAGGACGACCTTTTTTAGCACCTAATGCAAGCAAACCGCCTGTTAATGCACCACATACACCATCACCCATCAAAGCACCACCGCCTGATAAAGCATGACTGGACTGTATGGTTTCATCAGTCACATAGCCAACAGTTTCTTTAACTGCGGTTAAAACGCACTGAGGACAACAACCATAACTCATATCAAGCTCATAGGCTCTATCATAAGCTTTGTCAGACAAACTATATTCTGGTTTTTGTTCTTCGGTCATAGTCGGGCTCCAATGATTAGATATTTATTATATTCTAATGTAAAGCCTGAATTTAATCTATAAAATATATGGCTAACAGTGCCCGCCAATTAAAAATGATTGTTTGGCTTATCGAACGTATGCAGCAATAGAAATAAAATGGCAGATAGAGCCGGATAGGACAAACAGGTGCCAGATACCATGAGCATGGCGAAGTTTTTTAAGGCCGTCCAGTACATAAAACACGATACCGGTGGTGTAAAAAATACCGCCGGCCGTCAGCCAGATCATGCCGGCAATAGGCAAGGCGGCCTGGAGTTCAGAGTAATTAATGGTGCAAACCCAGCCCATAACCAGATAAATTATTATCTGCAGCCATTCAATTCGTTTTGGAAGGAAAATATCCAGTAATAAGCCAATGACGGCGAGCAGCCATACTACGGAAAGAATGATTAAGCCGTCACTCTCACGTAGAGAAATCAGCATGTAAGGGGTGTAAGTGCCTGCTATTAACAGATAAATTGAAACATGATCGAGTTTCTGAAATATTTTTTTAAGCCTGGGGGGATGAAAGCTGTGATACAAGGTGGACATGGTGTACAAAAGAATTAATGTCAGGCCAAAAATAATAAAGCTGATAATGAGCAGAGAATTGTGTGTCTGGATACTGATGGTCAGCAGTACTCCAAAGCCAATCAGAGCCAGAACGGCACCAACCAGATGAGTAATACTGTTTAGTTTTTCACCGTAGTACATTGTGTCTCATTCAGGGTAAGTTTGTATATTCATGGCACACTGTAAGTCGAATCTAATATTAATTCAAGGCATGAATTTATATTATGGATGAAGAGTGCAATATTAGTTTATTTATCTTTAATGCTTGGTAACTCACATCACCTACTCTTGAGAAGAAATCTTTATAATCATCCTTCATTTATTAAATAACGGTCTTATTTATCCATGACTCGGGCATTAACTTTATCAAGAGAAAAAATTCGTCTCATTACCCAGCTCAGTTTTTATCTGCTTTTTTTAAGCGCTCCGTTATTGAATATATTCCGATTTGATATAGTAGAAGGGCATTTTATTGTTCTTGGTCAGCCCTGGATGCTGGGGCTTGAATCATCAGAGTTTGAATGTCTTGATACCAGTCATTCAGTACGTAATATTCTGCTTAATTTTATATTACCCGTATTTATTTTGCTCATAGCGACAGGATTTATCGCCTGGAAATATGGACGGATTTATTGCGGCTGGTTATGCCCTCATTTTTCAGTGGTGGAAACTATCAACCGTCTCATGTTAAAACACCTTAATCGTCTGACATTTTGGGAAAAACCGGACAAAAAAATACGAAAAACGCTACCCTGGTTGTTTGTTTTAAGTATTTGCATTGTTATTGCGTTTATCTGGTCATTTACCTTATTGGGCTATATTTATCCGCCTAAGCTGCTGAGCACAGATTTGTATCACCTGGAACTTTCTTTTGGTCCTGCATTATTTTTATTGGTAATGACTATTATTCTGACCATTGATTTTTTCTTTGCCCGACATTTATTTTGTAAATACGGCTGCTCATTCGGCATTATGCAAAGTATGGTATGGATGGCTAACAGCAAGTCAATGGTGGTTGGTTTTGATAAATCACGCGCGCATTTGTGTCAGTCATGTGATAGTGAGTGTGATAAGGCATGTCCCATGCGCTTACCCGTCAGAGGTATCAAACGAGCCAAGTTTACCTGCACGCAATGCGGCATCTGTTTGAATGCCTGTGATGATGCTCAGGCAGATAATCCTGAAGGGCGTTTAATACACTGGGTAAGCAATGAAGAAGCAACTGCTGTAGACCGACAAGCTGCCTCGTTTACTATTAAGCGACTTAAAAAGTCAAACTAAATAGCTGTAAGGCTTATAAAAAGTGAGGCTTGATGTTCTTGATTAAGAGGGAAAAGAGTACCATTGTAACGGGCATTGCAATGGCTAAGTTTGAGGGTTTAAAGCGCCTGAGCCCCTGGCAATTAAAGTGAAACTGCACAATGGGGCGTCGACACGGCTTTATAAAAGTTATTATAAAGTTTTATAAGAATGTCCACTCGATGTATTCAACTTCTTCGGTTTCAACATCTGCAGAAGTTACATCTGACTGAGCGATTTGCACTTGAGTCATTTCAAATTCAGGCTCATCAAAAGTAGCAACGGATAGACCACTGGCTAGAACAAGAGCTGGGATCATGGATAACATTGTTTTAATCTCCTATAGATTCTATTTATCTTAATTAGAGTTTAATTAAGTACTGATGTACAGTATATGGATTATAAGAGATTAGGCAAGGGTAAATACCTACTTAATTAGGGTTTGTGTGATTCAGGTTACAAAGTATCAGCGGTAAAGCATTTGTAGCTAAGTGGGTTTTGAGTCTAGGCAAACTTCTGTTTATCCAGGCGACCCACTGTAATCTGCAGTGATTCCTTACGCTGTTGTGCGAGTTTTACCCAATTGTTAATTTCATTTAATAAGGTTTCTTCACCAACGCCATGCCTGGGGGCATTTGTACTGATTGAGTTATCCAGGCGACCAGAATTTATATAAGTCCATTGCTCCTTGTTTTGTGATATGACGCCAGTGTGTCCTTTTGTCTGTAATGAAAAAGATAAGATGTCACCTTTTTTCATCAGGTTTTTCATTTCCTGAAAAATATCTTTACTCTGCTGAGCGATATTATTCACCTGAGTGATGGCCTTGGTATAGACTTTATCACCCAGTGCTTCGGTAATGCCCTCACCTGTAAAGTAAGCATTATCTGCCCGGCCATCTACCTGAGCCCTATGCAATAATTGTCTGCTCAGGCTGCCCTTGCCTCTATATTGAATGCCCATATTTTCCAGACCATTGACCACCAGAGTATAACAATCTAAATGTTTGTATTCTGTACCCATAAACGGTTTGACGGCATC
>JAPVVU010000281.1 GCA_028571885.1 Gammaproteobacteria bacterium
CGCTATCAGGCGGGCACCAATAAGTCTGAAAATGGCTCGATTCTGGCAGAACGTACTTTATCAGAAGGTGGTGTGGAGTTTACTTCTTCTAAACAGGGTAATACCTGGGTTGTGGAAATGAGACGTAAGCTTAAGACTGATACCGCTGATGATATCCAGCTGGATGTCGCTAAAGTGTATAACCTGGGTTTTGCCATCCATGATGATTACACCGATGGTCGTTTCCATCATGTCTCATTAGGTTACAAGCTGGGTTTTGATAACAGCGATGTTGAAATTAATGCAGTCAAGAAACAAGCCAGTGCACCTGTTACTACAGTCGCGCCAGCAAGTTCAGCAGCGCCAGCGGCTGCGCCTGCAGGTGGTGCTTCAAACATTGACTGGAGCAAAGCGTCTTCACGTGATATCACACTCTTTTACCCAGGCCAGTCTTCAATGGAATGGATTTTTAAAGGCAGTGAACATGGGGGCAAACGTCCATTCATGGCAGGCGATACCTGTGCCAGTTGCCACGATAAAGAAGCCGCCGATATGGGGCAGAAAATTGTCACCGGTGAAAAACTGGAGCCGACACCCATTCCAGGAAAGCGCGGCAGTATTCCAGTCACTGTTCAAACCATGCATGATGATGCCAAGCTGTATATGCGTTTTCAGTGGCAGGATACAGAGCACACGCCAGTACCATTTGCAGATGGCGGTAAAATGGACCCTGATAATCAGGTAAAATTAGCGGTTATGTTTGCTACCGATGATGTGCTTTATGCCGACAGAGCTGGCTGCTGGGGAACCTGTCACCATGATAATCGTGATATGCCCGCTGCACCTGAGCAATCGGTTATTGATGCCTATGCACAAAAAGATCAGCTTAACAGTTCCCATGGTATTACTAAATACATTACTGAAAGCCGTACCAAAATGGAACTTAAAGGTCGTCGTGGTAAAGTTTTGGGTGGTTGGGACAAGTTAAAAACCCCTGATGAAATTGCCTCAGAAGGTGCAGAAGGCCACTTTATGGACTTGCATCGTTATAAAGCCGGAGAGAAAATCTCTGAAAATGGAGCAATTCTTGCTGATCGCATAATGGAAGGTGGCCAGGAAATTGAATTCAATGCAACGCTGGCTGATGGAACCTGGACCGTTGAAATGGTTCGTGATCTGAAATCAGACAATGCAACCGATCTCAATCTGGAACTGGATAAAGTTTACAACTTTGGTTTTGCCATCCATGATGACTATACCAATGGTCGCTTTCACCACGTTTCATTAGGTTATAAGCTGGGTTTTGACAGTAGTGAGGCCGACCTGAACGCCACTGCTAAATAACATCCTTTTGGCACACGCATTGATTGTCGTTCCTGTCTAAACTGTAGGGACGATAAAGTGCAGGCACGCTTTCTATTGCAAGCGCATTTGACTTTTACGTTTAAGCCTTTCCATAATCCTTCATTTTCCTCATTATCACATTCTCTACCAATGCTCAGGTCACATTCCGGTATTGGAAAATACTGTAAGTAATAATCCAGACTGGACTGCTGTGAAAAATAATGTGTTATTTTCTTGAATGAGAATGATTATCATTGTAAGGTGGGGTTATTGATAAGTATTTTCAGGGCAAGTGTCAAATTTCTGAAAATAGACTCGTTTATGACAATGATCATGTAAATAATAATTAGTATCATTTACAATATCATTAAATTTTAATTATCTGAGACTACAATGAAACTTAACGGGCTTAAAAAAGGGCAGTCAGCTACGGTGACGGCAATAAATGCCGGCAGAGAACTGAAAAATCGTTTTAGTTCATTTGGTCTGGTGAAAGGGGCAATAATCTATATAGAAGGGCTCTCACTGGCTAAGAAGACAATGGAAATTCGCATTAATAAAACGCACATTGCTTTACGTTCTTCTGAAGCTGAAAAAATTGAGGTAGTGCATTGAGCACGATCAAAGTTGCTTTAGTTGGACAGCCCAATGTAGGCAAAAGTGCCCTGATTAACTCAGTAGGCAATGCCCGACTGAAAGTGGGCAACTTTAGCGGTGTGACAGTTACTAAAGAAGTCGTGCGTTTTAGTCGTGATGGTTATGACTTTGAAGTCACAGATTTGCCGGGCTCTTATTCCCTGACAGATTACACTATTGAAGAACGTGTCACCAAGCGATTTCTGGATGACAGTGACTACGATCTTATTCTCAATGTGGTGGATTCAACCAATATTGAACGTAATTTATATCTCACCACAGAATTGCTTGCTCTGAACAAAAAAGTGGTTGTCGCACTGAATATGACTGATGAAGCCATCAGAGAAGGCGTGCATATTGATGAACAGCAGTTAGGTAAAATTTTAGGTGTTGCCTGTGTTAAAACTTCTGCTAAAGAAAAAACCGGCATTGATGAAGTCATTCAGGCTATTATTAAATCCTATAACCTCAGAGAAAATCGCTTTCACCTGCAATTTAGTGAAGTCTTTGAAGATGAAATTAGTCATATTGTTTCATTCTTAGAAGAGAAAAAAGTGCAATGCAAGATTAGTCTCAAAGCATTAGCTATTAAGCTGCTTAGAGAAGACAAAGAGATTTATCGTCGGTTTCATGAAGAGCCGATCTGGATTGAGTTACAGCCAATTGTCAATAATGCCTATCAACACTTATATCTGCATTATGACACCAAAGATCTGGATGATATTTTTAATGATGAAAAATCAGCACTGGCTAAAGGTGCAGTTGCGGAAACAGTTCAATTCGACAAACAGGTAAAGCAGAGTTTTACCGATAAAATTGATTCCTTACTTATGCACAAGTTTGTGGGCTTACCCATCTTTTTATTTCTGATGTGGGGTTTGTTCCAGCTGACCTTTGAATTAGGCAGTATTCCCATGGACTGGATTGATGCTTTTTTTGCTTTATTGATTGACGGCACAAAATCCTTTCTAGGTGATACGGAACTGGCATCGGTAATCGCTGATGGCGCCATTGCCGGCGTGGGTGCGGTTGTTTTATTTTTACCAAATATTATTATCTTATTTTTTGGTATTGCCTTGTTAGAAACCACAGGGTATATGAGTCGTGTGGCCTTTTTGCTGGATGGTTTTTTTCATAAATTTGGCTTGCATGGTAAATCATTTATTCCACTGGTCAGTGGCTTTGGCTGTTCCGTACCAGCCTATATGGCCGCGCGAACATTAAAAAATGATCGTGATCGTTTGCTGACACTCTTTATTATTGGTTTTATGAGTTGTGGAGCCAGACTACCAATTTACATCTTATTTGTGGGGGCATTTTTTACAGAAGCACAAGCAGGGAATATGTTATTTTTGATTTACATGTCAGGTGCATTCTTAGGAGTTGTTGCTGCCAAGTTTTTAAAAATGACAGTTTTTAAAGGTGACGATGAACCTTTTGTTATGGAAATGCCCAAATATCGTATGCCATCCTTTAAATTAATCTGGCACACTGTTTCAGCTCAGGCCATGATGTATTTGAAAAAAGCCGGGACTTATATTCTATTGGCCTCAGTGCTTATCTGGTTTGCGAGTAACTATCCTAAGCAACCGGAAATGGAGCAGCTTTATCAGGCGAAAATTGAACTGGCTGAAAGTGAGCAATCGATTAGGACTTTGAATAATGAATTGGCTTTATTCAAATTAGAAAATAGTTATCTAGGCAAAATCGGTCATGCTTCTGAACCATTTTTTGCACCACTAGGTTATGACTGGCGTATGTCAATCGCGTTAGAAACCGGGCTGGCAGCTAAGGAAATTGTGGTTGCAACGCTGGGTATTTTATATGGTTTGGGTGAAGATCATAATGAGGAAAGTGCAGGACTCGTTGATAAAATAAGAGAAAACATCAGCTTACCATCTGCTATCTCATTTATTGTCTTTGTGATGATTTATTTACCCTGTCTGGCAGCCTCTATGGTCTTTATGCGTGAAGCGGGTGGCTGGAAATACCTTGGCTATCTCTTTGTTTTTACAACGGCAACGGCATGGGTTTTATCATTCATCGCATTTAATGTCGCCCAGATGCTTACTTAAACGCTTACTTAATAGAATAATGTAGCAATGAAAGAACTGATACTGGAATTGTTTGGTAACTTTTGGATTTTGCTTAATTCAATCGCTTTTTTTATATTAATCGGCGTATTGATTGCGGGTGTCTTTAAGTTATTATTACCCGAAGCTTTTATTAAAAAGCATTTGGGTGAACACAATTTTATGGCTAATATTAAGGCTGCAGTCATGGGTATCCCTTTACCTTTGTGTTCCTGCAGCGTCATTCCTTTTGTCAGTGCGCTTAAAAAAAGTGGTGCCTCACGCAGTGCTATTCAAACCTTTTTAATCTCAACGCCCATCACGGGAGCCGACTCCATTATGGCAACCTATGGAGTCTTTGGCTGGTTGTTTACCCTCTATCGAGTGCTGACATCAGTTATTATTTCTTTGCTGGCAGGCATGTTAACATTGCTACTGGTGAAAGAAGAAGTGAAAGAAGAAGCAGCACCGGAAAGTGGTGATAGCACAGCATCAATGCCATTTAAATCGGCTAGTAATCAAGGTAAAAATATTATTGGCAAACCATTGAATATCAAAATTGTTAAAGCAGAAGATAAAAAAAATATTTTACAAAACATACTATCTTATGCATTTGATGACA
>JAPVVU010000282.1 GCA_028571885.1 Gammaproteobacteria bacterium
AATGGTCAGCTGAAGAACAAAAGCATCACTATCCTGCGCATAAACTGTATTCGACAGCAGTGCAGCCGCGAAAAGCAGCACTATAATATTGATTATTTTTTCCAGTCCCATCATTGCGTTATTTCCCTGTTCACAACAGTTATCAGTTGATCACGAATGACATTTCAAGCATCGAAATGCCACTCTATGTCTGGGCAGCTTCAGGCTGTATCCTGTCTGCTGGTTATCTATGGCTGAAATGGCCGTGCCGCACACCTTTTAACAAGCTCAGGAAAGCTTCGCCACTGATGTGCAGCAAATGCTCATGATCACCCGCTTCAAAATAGACATTGGCCAGGCTTGTTAACTGCTCATCCAGAAAAGTCTCCAGCTGGTAACACGGACCCAGCGGTGGAATGGCACCGGTCTGGCAATCAGCAAACAGCTCTGGCAGGACTGATTCATCTGCCAGCTGGAAATCACGATCCAGCTCGTCTTTTAAGGCATGCAGTTTGATCCAGTTATTTGCCGGAATCACCACCATGGCATAGCCCTGCGAATCTTCAACAATCACTGCTTTGGCAATATGGTCCTCAAAGATATGGGCAGCTTGAGCTGTTTCATGACTGGAGTAGGTTTTTGGATGAGGCACCAGCTCATATTGCACTTTGTGCTCTGATAAACAGGATTGTATTGTTGCAGCTACTGACATATTTAGCTCCTTTTCAAGCGACTGCATTATGAACTCTGCTTCTGTCGTAAAAACAGTGTTATCACGCAAGAACTGGCCACAAGATGGTTTTATCAAGAAGGTTTTGTCAACCAGTTCTCTATCGACTTTATATACTAAGAATAGTATGAAGTTGCTCAGTTTGCAAAGCGGCTAAATCACTTCATAGCCATAATCAGTCACATACGGCGTTCTCTATTCTAATGAACTTCCCTTTCCTCAGGGGTTATTTTCAGTCTGATGAGCTTGACAGGCTCTCTTGGATACATGCGTAAATAGTAGTCTCCCGGCTCTTCTATGAGGACCGGGATATTTATCCGCCGGTCGCTTGATTGATAACAATCATCAACAGCCATGTCGAATTCATCAGATATCAGATGAGCAGTGACCTTTACATCCTTCTCCAGTTCAAGTTCGATACGATAAGTTCCAGGACTAAATTTACCTACAGGAATGAAATAGTTCCTCGCCATCAAAGTCGTGAATTTCTCCAATATGTCTTCACCCCAGATTCTCTTTAAAGGAACAGGAGACTGTATTGGATAATAGGCGCATTTTTCTTTCATATAGAGGAGAATATCGAATAACTCCTTTTGTAACCATTGTTTCCCGGAAGCCTGATTATAGTGTCGCAGGATATGATTGCTTGAGCGCTCAAAAGCATCATCAAAACTCAATCGACCACTGCATTGTGCTTCATGACATTTTGCACAGATGGTATTAAAGATAACAACAGACTCGGTAAAAGCCGTATCTTCTGTGGAAAATGCCGGAGAAATAAACAGAAAAAGGCCCAACAGTCCCAAACACCTTACTACAGAATGTCTTTTCATAAACTTTACCTCTGTCAGAGATACTTCATTGATGTGACAAAACCCGGTCAGGAGTTAATATTTCAGCTTTCTGCGCCGATCTAATCCTGTTACTGATAATATCCTTAATTCGGCAGTAAATTACTATGATCTTTGTCAATTCGAACAGAATTTATTTATATAGGATGATTTCCTCCTTTTATATTATCACTTTATTATTTCAGCCAAATCTCGAAACAGGCAATAAAAAGCAATAAAGGTGTATTATAAATATTACTCTACAGGGTAATGAGGAGAATATCATGCAAAAGTTAGCGCTTATCGAAACAATAATGACTGATTTTTCCAGGCGAACCTGTGTTGCAGGAGGAGCATGCACTCCCGTACGTTATTTATGGACAGATGCCTTTGCTGTGTGCAACTTTCTGGCACTTTTTCATCAAACAGGCAGGGAAAGCTATAAAGAAAAGGCTTTGCAGCTTGTCGATCAGGTACATCATGTTCTGGGGAAACACCGCAGTGATGATGCCCGCAGCGGATGGATCAGTGGTTTAAGTGAAGCAGAGGGGGAAGCTCATCCTGCCATCTGTGGATTGAGGATAGGCAAGAAGAGCAATGAGCGAAAAGAAAATGAACACTACGATGAGAAGCTGGAGTGGGAACAGGATGGACAATATTTTCACTATCTAAGCAAATGGATGCATGCGTTAAACCTTGTCACCGAAGCAACCGGCGATTCCAGATATAACCACTGGGCTTTAGAGCTTGCACGAACAGCTTATAATAATTTCACCTATGCCACACCCACCAATGCGAGACGGATGTATTGGAAAATGAGTATTGATCTCTCTTATCCTCTGGTCTCTTCCATGGGACAGCATGATCCCCTGGATGGATATATCACCTGTCTTGAACTGAGAAAAACAGCCGCCAAATACCCCAATACGCCTGATGAACTTCATGTAGATACACAAATAACAGGCTTATCCCAGATGACTCAAGCTATTAACTGGGATACAGATGATCCACTGGGAATCGGGGGACTGCTGAGTGATGCATGCATTCTGACAGAATTGATCATCTCCGACAACATGGGATATTTGTCTGATATGCTCGCCAAATTGTTAACCCATTCCCTAAAAGGAGTAGACACCTTTCTGCATACAGATACTTTGAAACACCCACCACAGTATCGGCTGGCATTTCGTGAGTTTGGTTTGAGTATTGGTTTGCATGGAGTGAAAAAGATGCAGACGCTGCTGAGTGAACATGCTGTGCATTTCACAAATCATACCTTCTTACAATCACAGCTGAAAGCTCTTGAAGCATATCTTCCCTTGTGTGATTTCATTGAAAATTTTTGGTTGGAAACTGAAAATCAAAAAAGCAGTACATGGCTTGATCATCTTGATATCAACAGTGTAATGTTGGCTGCAAGTTTGATCCGGAGGGATATTTGAGTACTTAGACGTTGCAAAGTACCGTTGAATTCCCTACATTACACTATGAAATACCAGCAGAAAGATTTAATGCATGTGTTGTATCGATCAGTTGAACCAACCACTGGGATCAGTCAAATTTTATAACTGTAGCGTATTAAGGCACAAAGTGAGACCTGGTACCTGGATTTCATTAGTATAAGGATAAAATGGTTATGGCACATGAAGTTAATTGTGCTAACATTATTTGTAGAATGGTTTCTCAAATCACATAATAAATAATGAAATCACGAATAAAAAAAACATTAAATAAATTATTCAACCCTTCCTATTCAGAAGAATTGATCAAAATGATGATCAATTCAATCGGTTATGGCGTTATTTCGGTAAATTTACTGCTTCCCATTACCATCGCTTTTTTGGTTGTTGACTATTTTCCGCGTAATATTATTTTGTTCTGGCTTGCCAGTCATATTGCAATTCTATTGATAAGGATATTAATAGGCAGGAAGTTACAATATTTTATTCACCATCAAGACCATATAAAAATAAAAGATTATCTTAATTATTATTTTGTCATAATAGGTTTTAGTGGATGTTTGTGGGGTGGTGCCGGGTATTTTATAGTTTTAAACACGCCTGATAGTTTGGTTTTTTTAACTTTTGGCGTTTTACTTGGTATGACTGCTGGTTCATTAGCCACTCTTGGGACTGTCTTTCATGCTTTTTTAATATTCATTCTAACGTCTTTATCGCCTTTTTTTATTGCTGTCATTTATCACGGCGGCTTAATCTTTTTGATTACAGGGTTATTGATTGTTGTTTTTATCATCATCCTCTCTTCTGCTGCATATCAACATTATAAACAGATGAAGCATTCTATTGATTTAAATCATGAATTAATACTTGCTAAAAAAGAAGCTGAAATTGCCAGAGAAAGAGCGAATATAGCGAATAAATCAAAATCAGATTTTTTGTCCAATATGTCACATGAACTTCGTACACCCATGCATGGTATTTTAGGTTATGCCACTATGGGTCTAAAAAGAGTCGACAGCTTAACACCTGAAAAAAATAGCAGATATTACGGCAATATAAAAACCAGTGCTGAACGCTTGCTAACCCTTTTAAATGATTTACTTGATTTAGCTAAACTTGAATCAGGAAAAATGGATATTAACTACATCCAAAGCTCACTTGAAACAATTGCTGTCAATTGTGTTCTTGAGCAAAAAGCACGGTTGAATGAATTAAATCAAGAAATAATTTATATGCCGGATAATATATCAGGTGAAGGTGAGTTTGATGATGTAAGAATAGGGCAAGTCATCACTAACTTTTTATCAAATGCCATTAAATTTACCCCTAAGGGTGAAAAAATTGAATTTGTTATTAGTCATACTGAAATAGAAAATGATGATAGTGAAAAAATCCCTGCATTGTTATTTTCAATGAGAGACCATGGGAACGGCATTCCAGAAGGTGAACATAAGTTAGTTTTTGATAAGTTTACACAAAGCTCTGATACATTAGTATCAAGCACAAAAGGAACAGGGCTTGGTTTACCTATATGTAAGGAAATTATAGAATTACATCATGGGAAAATTTGGGCAGAGAATCATCTAGAAGGTGGTGCAGTATTCAGCTTTGTTATACCTGTAGAGCAAGTTAAAATTGAACATCCTCGAA